>JAIYAI010000449.1 GCA_027489135.1 Acetobacteraceae bacterium | reverse complement strand
TCCAGCAGTTCCGCCGTCGGGCTGAGGAACTGGCTGAGGCTGGTCTGCACGGTCTCGGGGGCGGCCTCGGCGGCGGGGGGGCTGCTCATGGCGCCGTATCCTGAAGGCGGGCGACATAGCGCGCCAGGGTGTCGATCTCGATGTTCACGCGGCTGCCGGGCTGCAGCGTGCCGAAGGTGGTCACGGCCGCGGTGTGCGGGATGATGTTCACGCCGAAGACGTCACCCTCGACCTCGTTCACGGTCAGCGAGACGCCGTCGATGGCAATGGAGCCCTTGGGTGCGACGAAGCGATGGAGGCCCTTTGGTAGGCGGAAGCGCCAGCGCACCGAGGCGTTCTCCGGCACCGCCGACAGCACCTCCGCAACGCCGTCGACATGGCCGGAGACGAGATGCCCGCCAAGCTCGTCGCCGAGGCGGAGCGAGCGCTCGAGATTGACGCGGCTGCCCGGCTTCAGCAGGCCGAGCGTGGTCTTCGACAGGCTCTCGGCCGAGGCATCGACGGCGAACCAGTCCCCTCCCAGCTCCACCGCCGTCAGGCAGCAGCCGGAGCAGGCGATGGAGGCGCCGATCACCGCCGGCGCCGGGTCCTGCAGGAAGGCCGGCGAGGTGCCGATGACGAGGCGCATGTCATGCGCGCCCCCCGGTCCCGCCCCGATCGGCAGGATCTCCCGGACGGTGCCGAGGTCGGTGACGATCCCGGTGAACATGGCGCTCAGCCTTCCTCAGACGTGGCCGGGAGCCCGGCGGGCCCCGCGGCCTCGTGGCGCTCGAACTCGGTGAGCCAATCCTCGCCGAGCGGGCGGGAGGCGACACGACGAAATCTGGGCATGGCGGAAAGGGACGCAAGCGGCAAGGGGCGCACAGATGGCAGGCCATCCCCGCCCATGATGCCGGGCGCATGGAACCAGGCCAGTCGCGTGACGAGATCGGCGCGGAGGAGCGCCGCCGCGATGCCGGATCCGCCCTCGGCCAGCACGCGGGTCACGCCGCGCTGGGCCAGGGCTTCGAGCAACGCGCGGAGGTCGAGGCCGGTACGCGCGCCGCGCCCCCCTGCCCCGCGCGGACGGCGAAGCGGCAGGATGACCACCCCCGCCTCCTGGTAGGGGGCGAGTTCGGTCGGGCGGTGGCCGGTGGAGGTGGCGATCCAGGTCGGAACCTCGCGCGCCGTGGTGACCAGCCTGGCGGTGGGCGGGGTGCGCAGGCGGCCATCGGCCACCACCCGGGCCAGCGGCACCCGGGCGATGCCGGGGATGCGCACCGTCAGGTCCGGGTCGTCGGCCAGGACGGTACCGGAGCCGACCAGGATCGCGTCATGGCGGGCGCGGAGCGCATGCGCCTCCCGCCGCGCCGCGGCGCCGGTGATCCACTTGCTCTCGCCCTGGCCCGTGGCAATGCGGCCGTCGAGGGTGGTGGCGAGCTTGAGGGTGACCAAGGGCAGCCCGCGGGTGATGCGGCCGGCGAAGCCGGCATTGATGCGGTCCGCCTCCGCCCGCCCAAGGCCGAGTTCGACGATCACCCCGGCTTCCCGCAGGCGCGCGAGGCCGCGGCCATCGACGCGCGGGTCCGGATCGCCGGAGGCGACGACGACGCGGCGGATGCCGGCGCGGATCAGCGCGTCGCAGCAGGGCGGCGTGCGGCCCCAATGGGAGCAGGGCTCGAGCGTGACATAGGCGGTGCCACCGCGAGCAGCCTCCCCCGCACGCTCCAGTGCCACGGTCTCCGCATGCGGGCGGCCGCCGGGCTGGGTCCAGCCGCGGCCGACGACGCGGCCATCCGCGCCGAGAATGACGCAGCCCACGGCGGGGTTCGGCCAGGTATTGCCGAGGCCCCGGGTCGCGAGCGTCAGCGCGGCCTGCATGTGCGCGCGGTCGTCGGCGTCGGTCATCGGGAAGATATGGGCAGGCGCGGGGGTCGCGGCATCAGGGCGGGGTATCCCCGATGTGGGCGGCGGGGTCCATGGACTCGTGGAGGACGCGGGTGACGATGACGCCGGTGCCGGCGGGATCGAGCCGATAAAGCAGCACATCCGCCGCCCCGCTCCGCCGACGCGCAGCGTGCGCGACGTGGAAGGTGCGAAGGCCAGGAAGGAGGCCGCCGCGATCGCGCGAGGCGGGACGCAGCGGATCCGCCGCGATCATTTCGGCGGCCTCACGCAGAGGCGCCCGATCGGTCCGATGCCGGCGCGTGCCGAAGCGTGCCTTGGTGACACCCAGGATGGTGCGGATATCGGCGATGGCGTCGCCGGTCAGGCGATAGCCTGTGCCGCCCTGCGTGTGCGCTCGAATTCAGCAAGCACCTCGTCCCCGATCTTGTCGATGGTGACGTCGAAGACCGCGCCACGATCCGCGGCGTCCATGCCGATCTTCGCCTCGCGCCGGAAGGCCTCGAGCCTTTCCTGATGCATCTCCCGGTCCCGCGCCAGCAGTCGCAGCGCCGCGCGCACCACCTCGCTGGCGGTGCCGTCGTCGCCGCGGGCGACCTCGCCCTCCACGAACGTCGCCAGTTCGGGGGTCAGGCTGACAGTCATCGTCGGCATGGGCAGGAACTCGGCATCTTGGCAAATATTGTCATCCGGCCGGCCACACCCCCGGCAGCTTCACCGCCAGCCAGCGCGCCAGCGCCGCGTTCACCGCCACGGGCTGTTCCTGCGCCATCCAGTGCCCGCTCTGCACCACCGCCTCCGTCAGGTCGGCGCAGGCGGCGCGCATCGGGGCGGCGAGGCCGCTCTCCAGCGTCTCGCAGGTGGCGTCGAAGGCCCCGTGCAGGAAGAGCACCGGCATGGTGAGGTGCCCGCCACCCGGCGCCCGCGCCGCATAGGCCGCGTTCGCCGCGTGGTTCATGTACCAGCTATCGGGGCCGAAGAAGCCGTTGCGTGCCAGCCCCGCCACGTAGTGGGAGAGGTCCTCCTCCG
>JAIYAI010000202.1 GCA_027489135.1 Acetobacteraceae bacterium | reverse complement strand
TCGGACCCGAAGCCTCGCTCGATCTCCTTCAGCCCGGTCGCCGTGTCCTCCGCCACGTCGTGCAGCAGGGCGGTGACGATGCTGGCCTGGTCCAGGTGGAAGCCGGCCAGGATGTTCGCGACCGCGAGCGGGTGGGTGATGTAGGGCTCGCCGTTCTCGCGCTTCTGGTCCTTGTGGGCCTCGGCGGCGAGGGCGCCTGCGCGCTCGATGACGGCAGGATCGACGCGCGGGTCATAGCCCGCGACGATGCGGGCGAGAGCCTTCGCGCCCTCGACGCCGATCTCGACCGGGCAGAGCGCGGGGGCGGCAAGGCCGGCCGGCACGCCCTCCGGCGCGCGGAGCGGCAGGGGCGTGGGCTCGGTCATGGGGCGCCCCGGTGGTGCAGGGGCGCGATCATCGGCAACCGGAAGGGCCGGTGCAGGAAAGCAGGGGTGGCGGGTCGGGCCGCCACCGGGTCAGAGACGCCCCTGGCCGCCGCCGCCCAGTTCGCGGGCGATCTGCGCCTCGAGGTCGTCGGGGGACAGATCCTCGGCCGGCACTTCCGGAAGCTGCTCGTCATTCACGTCCATGACGCCGAAGATGTTCTCGTCCGTGGCGATGAGGTCGAGCACCTCCTCCTCGGTCGGCTCCGGCTCAGGCGCGCGCTGCAGCGACTTCACGAGATCGGCCTCGAGCGCGGCGAGTTCGACCGTCTCGTCGGCGATCTCGCGCAGCGCCACGACCGGGTTCTTGTCGTTGTCGCGATCGATCGTCAGTTCCTCGCCGCGGCTGATGTTGCGCGCGCGCTGCGCGGCGATCAGCACCAGTTCGAACCGGTTGGGGATGCGGACGATGCAGTCTTCGACGGTAACGCGCGCCATGCGGCAGACCTCGGGGATTCGGAGCGGTGGCGGCCGGAGGCCGTACGGGATCGGGGAGTCCCCCAGATAGCCATCGCCCCCCGTCGACGCAAGGCAAACCCATGCAAGCGCGATGCCGTGGGTCAGGCGATCACCGGTGCCGGCGCCCCGGGCAGGCGAGCGAGCAGGGCAGCGGCCGTCTCCCCCAGCACTGGGTGGCGCCAGCCCGGCGCGACCTCCGCCAGGGGCTGCAGGACGAAGCGGCGCAGATGCGCCCGCGGATGCGGCAGCACGGGGTCGGGCGCGTCGCGGACCAGGTCCCCCATCCCGATCAGGTCGAGGTCGAGGCACCGCGGCGCGTTGGGATAGGGGCGCACCCTGCCGGCCTCGGCCTCGATCCCATGCAGCGCTGCCAGCAGCAGGGCGGGATCGGCCCGGCCGTCGAGCCGCGCCACGCCGTTGAGGAAATCCGGGGCACCGGGCAGCGGCGGCTCCGGCGCGGTGCGGATCCAACGCGAGACCGCGACCAACCGCATCGCTGGCAGGGCATCGAGCCTCGACGCGGCCCAGCGCAGGGTTTCCAGGGGCGGACGCCCCGTCGCGTCGGGCAAATTTGCCCCCAAGGCGACCAAGATCACGAATTTATGCTTCCGAATCGCAGTGGACTCCCCATTAATGGGGGCCTGCCGCTATTCCCACGTGAATTTTAAGAAAGCTCTTCCCGTGTCCCAGGATCCCACCGAGCGTCTGGCGGTCTTCATCGATGGCGCCAACCTCTACGCCGCTTCCCGCACCCTCGGATTTGATGTCGACTACAAGGCGTTGCTCGGCCATTTGCGACGCCAGGGCTATCTTGTGCGCGCCTACTACTATACTGCTTTGCTCGAGACCGATGAGTACTCGCCGCTGCGGCCGCTGGTCGACTGGCTTGGCTACAACGGATACTCCGTCGTGACGAAGCCGGCGAAGGAGTTCACCGACGCCACCGGCCGCCGTCGCGTCAAAGGCAGCGTCGACATCGAGATGGCGGTGGATGTCCTGGAACTTGCCCCGCATGTCGAGCATGTGATGCTCTTCTCCGGCGACGGTGACCTCCGCCGCCTGGTCGAGGCGGTGCAGCGCCGCGGCGTCCGCGTGACGGTTGTCTCCACCATCCGCACGCAACCCGCGATGATCGCCGACGAGTTGCGGCGCCAGGCCGATGCCTTCCTCGACCTCGCCGAGATCGCCGACCACATCATCCGCCGGCAAGTCGAGCCTCGCCCGCCCCGCGCCGCGCCGCCGCGCCCGGCCATGGCCAGCGGCCCGGCGCCGCTGCGCGCCACCCCGGCCGATCCCTTCCGCGAGACGGCGGTGGACCTCCCGGAGTGACAGCCTGCGCCCCGGCGCAGCCCGACCGCGACTGCCCGCTCTGCCCCCGCCTCGCCGCCATGCGCGCGGCCAACCGCGGCGCCTGGCCGGACTGGCACAATGCACCCGTCGAGTCCTGGGGCCCGGTGGCGGCGCCGATCCTGGTGCTTGGCATGGCGCCGGGACTCAGGGGCGCGAACCGCACCGGGCGACCCTTCACGGGCGACCATGCGGGGAAGCTTCTGTACCAGACGCTGCTCGCCCAGGGCCTCGCCCGGGGTGACTACGCGGAGCGACCCGATGACGGCATGGCGCTGACCGGTTGCCGCGTGACCAACGCAGTACGCTGCGTGCCCCCCGCCAACCTGCCGCAACCCGCCGAGATCCGCGCCTGCAACCCCTTCCTGAAGGCGGAGATCGCG
>JAIYAI010000555.1 GCA_027489135.1 Acetobacteraceae bacterium | reverse complement strand
GTGGCGGCGGGGGTGGTGGCGGTGGCGGTGGCGGCGGTAGCGACAACACCGCGGTCGCTGGTGCCGCGGCGCTGAACATCGTCACCAGCACCACGACCGCTTCGATCGGCGGCGCCGCGAACATCGGCACGACCGGCGCTGTCACCACGACGGCGCGCCAGGACATCGGCGTGCAGGCCATCGCCGGCGGCGGCGCCCTGACCCTGGGCGAAGGCGACGACAGCACCAGCGTCGGCGCGGCCATCGGCGTCAACATCGTCACCAGCACCACCACGGCCAGCATCGGTGCCGATGCGACGGTGGACGGCGCCGGCGGCATCGCGGTGCTGGCCGATGCGGCCATCACGCCGCTCACCATCGTCGCGCCGATGATCGGCGATACGGGCATTCCGGTGAGCCTGCTGGCCATCGGCGCCGCGATCGGCTCGGGCGGCGATGCCGGGGCCGGGTCGGCCGGCGTGAGCGTCTACACCCAGTCGGCGGTGGCGAGCGTCGGCGCGGGCGCCAGCCTCACCGCGGCGGCCGGCGGCATCTCGGTGCGGGCGCTGAATGACACCGATGTGATCGATATCCTGGGCGCCCTCGCGGGCAGCAAGGAGAAGAAGGGCATCGGCGCGGGGCTCGAGGTGCTGGTGGTCGTGAAGACCACGGAGGCGAGCGTCGCCGAATCGGCGGACGCGCTGAATCCGACGCTGCTCGACGCCCAGGGCAACCTGGTGGTCGAGGCGATCGGTACCGAGGACCTGGTCTCGGTCTCCGTCAACATCGGAGCCGGTGATTCCACCGCCGTCGCGGGCGGAGCCGTGATCGTGGTGAACGATACCGACACCATCGCGCGGGCCGGCGCGGTGGACGGTCCGGCTGGCGGCATCACCCTGCAGGCCGACGGCAGCGTCCATGTCGCGGCCGAGAGCATCACGCTGATCGACGCCGCGGCCGGCAGCGCCGGCGTGTCGCTGAACAACGACGGCGCGGGTGCGTCGGTGTCCATCGTCATCGACCTCGACCGGACGGAAGCCACGATCGGCGACGGCGCCCTGGTCACGGCGCTCGGCGGCGGCACCGCGCTGCAGGCGCGCAACGGCGTCTTCGGCGATGATGGCGTACAGGGCACGGTGGCGGCGCGCGGCCTCGTGCTGACCGCGACCTCCTATGAGGAGGTGCTGCAGGTCGGCATCGGCGCCGCAGCGGCGCTGGAGAATGGCGAGGTCGGCATCGGCTTCTCCGTCACCGTCGGCTACCTGCACGGGTCGACGCATGCGCTGCTCGGCGACGGCTCGGTGGTGAACGCGGCGCCGAACGCCGGCGCCAATCCTGCCCAGGCCATCCTGATCCGCGCCGCGGACGAGACCAATGGCACCGCGGTGGCGGGTGGCCTGGCGATCGCCGGCGGCTCTACCTTCGGCGCCGCGGCGGCGGCCTTCGACGTCGAGAACGACGTCCGCGCCGAGGCTGGCGCCAACACCACGCTGCGTGCCCTCGGAACGGTGACCCTCGATGCCGACGTCAAGGCGGATCTCGACGCCGTGGCGATCGGCGTCGCCGGGTCGCTCACCACGGGGAACAGCAGCGGCGGCGGGTCCGGCAGCGGGTCCTCGGGCAGCAACAGCAGCGACAGCAGCTTCACCTTCGCCGGCAGCGGCAGCGTCGCCGTCAACATCGTCAACAACCTCGCGCATGCGGCGATCGGCGCCGGCGGCACGGTCGATGCCGGCGGCGCGGTGACGGTCACCGCGACCGACGATTCGTCGCTGACCGGCGATGCCGGCGGTGCAGCCGTGGCGATCACCAGCGGCGGCAACGCCGATGCGATCGCCGCCGGTGCTTCGGTGGCCGTCAATATCGTCACGACCGATACGCTGGCGCAGGTGGCAGCCGCCACCATCACCGCAGGCGATGTCACCATCACTGCGACGAATTCGCCCGACATCACGGCGCTGACGCTCCAGGGCAGTGCTGGCGGCAGCAACACCAGCACCGCCTTCGGGGGCGCCGGCGCGGGCTCCGGCAACTTCATCACCTCCTCGACCCAGGCGCGCCTGTTCGGCGGCACGCTGACGACATCGGGCAAGGTCGCTGTCTCGGCGACCGATTCCTCCGCCATCAATGCCGATGCGGGAACGGCCGCGATTGCCGTCTCGCTCGGCGGCTCGAACTCGCAGGGCGCGATCGCCGCCGGCGCTTCGGCCGCGCAGAACGAGATCGAGGCCGACATCACCGCCGCGATCGACGACGAGACGATCAACGCCACGGGCAGCGTCGCCGTCACGGCCGGATCGACGGCCGAGATCGATGCGCTGACCTTCGCCGTGGCGGGCTCGCTGAACACGGGGTCGAGCTCCGGCGCCGGTCTGGCGCTCGCCGGTGCCGGTTCGGGGTCCGGCAACTTCATCGATGCCGATGTGACGGCGCGGGTGCTGCGGTCCGGCCTGACGGCGGGCGGCGCGGTCACGGTCAGCGCGACCGACGACTCCTCCATCAGCGGCCATGCCGGGACGGGTGCCTTCGACATCGGCGTCAGCCAGGGGCAGAAGATCGGTGTCGATCTCGGATTCTCGGCCTCGATCAATTCGATCGACGACAGCACCATCGCGCTCATCGACGATTCGGACGTGACCTCCGGCGGCGCCCTCGCCCTCAGCGCCATCAGCAATGCGGTCATCAGCGCGGTGGCGGTCGGCGCAACGCTGGCGCTGACGCAGTCGAGCGACAACAATGCCATCTCCGCCACGGCCACGGGCGCTGTGGCGAAGAACACCGTCACCAACCGCGTCGAGGCCGCGATCCGTGACGGTGACGGCGGCGGCGACAGCGCGCTGAGCGCGACCCTCGCCGCGGTCACCGCCAGCGACGCCACGACGATCGACGCCATCGCCACCGCCGCGCGGCTGAAGCTGACCATGAGCAGCAACGGCACCGCGGTCAGCGGCGCGCTCGGCGGTGCGTTCTCGCTCAACGCCATCACCAATGCGACCGTCGCCGGGATCTCGGACGTCACGCTGACGACGACGGCCGGCGGCGTGCTGGTCGATGCCGGGTCGACCACCGAGATCAATTCGGATGCCGTCTCGGCGGCACTCGAGGTCACGTCGTCCAGCAGCGGGCAGTCGATCGGCTTCTCGGTCGATGCGACGGTCTCGACCAACAGCATCCACAACGACATCGAGGCCTCGATCGCGCGGTCCACAGTCACGGCGGCCGGGGCGGTCGTGCTCGACGCGGACGATGATGCCGAGATCAGCGCGCATGCCGTCGCCGCGAAGCTCTCCGGCTCG
>JAIYAI010000078.1 GCA_027489135.1 Acetobacteraceae bacterium | reverse complement strand
TCTGCGCGCCGGACCGGTAGGGCACATGGACGAACTTGGCGCCCAGATACTGCGCCAGCATCTCCGCCCGCAGGTGCAGCACGCCGCCGAAGCCGGAGGAGGCATAGGTGATGGAATCGGGGCGCGCTTCCCGCATCTTCTGCAGGATCTGCTGCGGCGTCAGGTTCGCCGGGCCGAAGTCGTTGTTCACCACCAGCGGCCCCGGCGGGTCGGAGATCACGCCGAGATGGGTGAAGTCCTTGATCGGATCATAGCGCGTGCCGCCGATGGTCGCGGTCGGCGCGGCAGCACCCGCGCCGGTCTCCTGGATCATGATGGTATAGCCGTCGGCGGGTCGGTTCTTCAGCCATTCCGTGGCGATGGCGCCGGCGGCGCCGGGCCGGTTCTCCACGATGATCCGCGCCTCCGGCCCCAGTGCCTGGGCCATGCGGTCGGCGATCAGCCGCGCACCGATATCGGTGGAGCCGCCCGGCGAGTACCCGCTGATGAAGAGGATCGGCCGGTCCGGCACCCAGCGGCCGGATTGCGCGGCGGCGCGGCGCGCGACCGCGGGCAGCGCAAGCATCGGGGTGGCCAACAGGAGATGGCGACGGCAGAGCATGACGGGTCCTCCCGGACGGATCTTCTTGTGCGCCAGCATAGCCGCGGAACCCGTTCGACGACGAGGCCTCTCGCGCAGGGTAGGGCCCCAAGCGGTCGGCGATTGGCCGGCAGACCAGACACAGATGGCGTTGACACCGCGGGCAAGTCACGCAACTCTTGAGACATTTACTGTATTTTAAACAGACCGGGAGTTCCCTCCATGACCCGCAGGCTGCTGACTTTCGATGATCTCGGTTTCGGCTACATGGACCCGCTCGACTACGGCGGGGTGAGCTGGGCAGGGGGCCGCAAGCACCCCTACGTCACGGAGCCCGAGGTCGGCGAAATGGTGATCTACGGGAACAGGTTCGGTATGCGCGCGAAGGACGCGCCCTTCGATGTCCTCGCCGCCGACATCATGCCGAGCTGGCAGAACTACACCGACTTCACGCTGGTGTTCCGCGGCAAGCGCGCGGATGGCGAGAAGGTGAAGGAGAAGGCCGTCTTCGCGCCGGGCGACGCCGGAACCGGGCAGCCCCTTGCCATCGACGTCTCCGACATGACCGACCTCGTCCGATTCAACATCAAGGGCCGCGCCGCCCCGGACCGCACCGGCGAACTGCCTGCGGTCGACGAGGTCTGGGTCGACAACATCGATCTCGATTTCCACGACGCCGCCGCGCGTGCTGCCGACTGGGCGCTGTAGCGCCCCTCGCTGGACATTCCACCCGTCGCCTGCGCAGCATGCCGGTCTTTGGCAGGGGGCGGCCTGATGACGGTGAACACGGCGGATGCGGGCGCGGACCGGCTGGTGCTGTTCGGCAGCTTCACCAGCTCGTCCAGCTACAAGCCGATGCTGTATCTCTCGCTCTCCGGGCTGCCCTTCAGCTTCCGCACCGTCAACCTGAAGAACGGCGTGCAGCGGGAGCCCACCTACCTCGCCGTGAACCGCTACGGCACGGTCCCGGCGCTGCGGCACCAGGGCCTCACCATCGTCCATTCCAACCCCATCCTCGACTACCTGGCGCGCGCCACGGGCATCTTCGCGGGCGCGACAGAGCAGGAACGCTGGACCGCCCGCGAGTGGCTGAGCTGGGAGGCGGACCAGATCACCAATGTCGCGAAGGTCCGCCACTATAGCCGCTTCCGCGCCGTCGACCCGGCGGTGATGGCCTATTTCCGTCCCCTGGCGGAGGCTGCGCTCGGCTTCGTCAACGATACGCTGTCCGATGGACGTGACTGGCTGGCGGGTGGCGAAACGGCAACGATTGCCGATATCGGGTGTTGGGGCCGCATGGTCTTCATGGCGGAGGGCGGAATGGACATCACCCGATACCCGGCACTGGCGACCTGGGCAGCACGGCTGGCGGCGCTGCCGGGCTTCGCCCTGCCCTACGACCTGATTCCGAAGAAGGACACCGAATTCGCGGGGCACGGCGCATGACCGAGTGGCTCCAGGATTGGGCCCCCTTGGGCGGCTTCCTGCTGGCGACCTTCGCGGCGGCCAGCAGCGGCGCCATCTTCGGCCCCGGCGACTGGTACGAGCGCCTGTCCAAACCCTCCTGGAACCCGCCGAACTGGCTCTTCGCCCCGGCCTGGACCGTGCTCTACATCCTGATGGCCGTCGCGGCCTGGTGGGTCTGGAAGGTGGACGGCTTCGGCCTGCCGATCTGGCTCTGGGGCTTGCAGCTCGTGCTGAACTTCGCCTGGTCCTGGCTCTTCTTCGGACGCAAGCGCCCGGACCTCGCGTTCTACGAACTCGTGGCGATGTGGTTGGCGATCGTCGCCACCACCATCGCCTTCGCCGGCGTCCGCAGCGACGCGGCCTGGCTGATGATGCCCTACATCGCCTGGGTCACCTTCGCCGGGGCGCTGAACGCAAAGCTCTGGCAGCTGAACGGACCCCGGCCGGCATGAGATTCCCCCTCCGGTTCTCCGTCCTGCTGCTGCCGAACAAGCCCTGGCCGGCGCTGCTCGCGGACGCGAGGCGGATCGAGGATCTCGGATTCGACGCGCTCTGCCTGGCCGACCACTTCACGGACTGGACCGGCCGCAAGGGGCCGTGGTTCGAGATGTGGACGCATCTCGCCGCCATCGCCCAGGCCACCACCCGCATCCGCCTGACCACGCTGGTCGCGCAGATCCCCCTGCGGGAGCCGGCGATGTTCGCGCTGCAGGCGCTGACGGCGGACCATGTCTCGGGCGGACGGCTCGAGATCGGCCTGGGGACGGGGCTGGAGGTCGATCCCTCCTACCGCATGATGGGCGTCCCGAACTGGCCGGCGAAGGAGCGCGTCGCGCGGTTCCCGGAATACCTCGAGATCGTCCACCGCCTGCTGACCGAGAAGGAGGTGACGCACCAGGGCCGCTTCTACCGGCTGGAGGGCGCGACCCTGGGCCAGCCGCCCGCGCAGGCGCCGCGGCCGCCCTTCACCGTCGCCGCGCTCGGCCCCGTCATGCTCGGCCACGCCGCGCGCTGGGCCGAGACCTGGAACAGCCTGAGCTTCGCCAAGGACCCGGAGGCGCAACTGGTCGAGACGGCGCAGCGGATGAAGACGCTCGACGCGCGCTGCGAAGCCATCGGCCGCGATCCCGCGACCCTCAGGCGCAGCTACCTGATGTTCGACCCTACGGCGCGCGCCGGCGGCGGGCGCATCACCTACTACGAGAGCGAGGCGGCTTTCCGCGCGATGGTTGCGCGCATCACCGCGCTCGGCATCACCGACCTCGTGCTCTACCATCCGGTGGTCGAGGCGCAGATGCCGGCCTTCGAGCATATGGCGACGAAGGTGCTGCCGACCCTGCGCTGAACCGGGGGAGCGGACCATGCGGGGACTGAAGGACAAGGCGGCGATCGTCACCGGCGCCGCGCGCGGCATCGGCGGCGCCACCGCGGCGCGCCTGGCCGAGGAAGGCGCGCGCGTGCTGCTGGTGGACCGGGAGCCGATGGTGGCCGAGACCGCGTCGCGCCTCGGCATGCCGCACCTGCTGGCGGATGTGGCGGAAGCCGGCGCCGGCGAGCGGATCGTCGCGGCGGCGCTGGCGGTCTTCGGCGCGCTCGACATCCTGGTGAACAATGCCGGCATCAGCGGGTCCCGCCCGCTGGCCGACTGCGACGACGCGCTGCTGGAGCGGATCATCGGCACCAACCTGACCGCGGTACTGAAGGTGACGCGGGCCGCCATGCCACACCTGACGCGCCCCGGCGGGCGGATCGTCAGCGTCGCCTCGGTCTTCGGCAATGCGGGCTATCCGCTCTCCACCCCCTACGCCGTGGCGAAGGCGGGCGTCGCGCAGATGACGCGGCAATTGGCCGCCGACCTGACACCTGAGGGGATCAACGTGAACGCCGTTGCCCCTGGGCTTATCGAGACGGCGATGACGGAGGCGCGTCTCCGCAGCGATCCCTATTTCCAGAAGGCGATGCTGCAGGCGACGCCAGCCCGCCGCGCTGCCCAGCCCGAGGAGGTGGCGGCGGTGATCGCCTTCCTCGCCTCGGCCGATGCCAGCTTCGTATCGGGCCAGGTGGTCTCGGTCGATGGCGGCTGGGAGGTCGCGCGCCATCCGCCGCGGGATGCCTAAAGCGCCTTGGCCATGTGCGTGACCACGCCGACCGGAACCACCTCCTCCTGCGTGATGCGATAGCCGCACCGGCGGTAGAGCCCGATGTTCTCGGCGAAGCGCTGGTTGGTGTAGAGCCGCATCTCCGCAACGCCGAGGTCGCGCGCCACCGCCTCGGCATGCGCCAGCAGGCGGCGGCCGAGCCCCCTGCCCTGCTGGTCCGGCGCGACGGCGATATTCTCGATCAGCAGATGGTCCGCTGCGGGGATCATCTCGATCAGCGCCGCGATCGCGCCGTCGATCTCCAGCAGGTCGATGCGGTGGTTCCTTACGGCGGCGTCGTAGTCGGCGCCCATCGGCTTCGGTTCCCGCCCGATCAGCGGCACCCAGCGCGCATAGGCGGCGCGGGTCAGCGCGCGGATGGCGGCGGCATCGGCGGGGGTGGCGGCGCGGAGCGTGGCGTTCATGGCGGTGTCGTCCCGGGGCGGGCAGGACGCAGCCTGCCGGCCGGTTGGCAGGCAGGGCGGGTGCGGAAGGGGCGGAGGCGCTAGCCGTCCGCGCCGCCTCGTCGCGCCGCCAGGGACGCGCCGCGACCTGCCCGTGCCGGGCATCGGCGTCGCGGCGCGGCAGGGGTGGCGGGCATGCTCACCCGTCCATCCAAGCCGGTGCCGCCACCAGCGTCAACCGCCCGCACAAATCACGGTGGCAGTCACGCCATGAATCCGCGACGGGATTTATTTGCGGGCGCCGATTGCAACACCGTCCCTTCATCGCCATTTCCAGCGATGCGTTGATACACGACAGATGACGCCAAGGCCCGACAGCCGCCTCATCTGCCCGAGTGCGGGCGAAGCCCTGTGCCGCATCGGAGCAACCGCACCATGTCCAGCACCGCCTCCCGCCCCGCCCTGCGGGATCGCCTTGCCGCGCGCTGGGACCGCGACCGGCCCGTCGTCCTTGCGCTGATCGGCGGCCTTGTCGCCGGCCCCATCCTCTCCGGCATGCTCGGCTACCAGGTGCGCACCACCACGGCCGCGACGGCCGCCCATGCCGGCATCATCGAGCAGCAGGCCATGTTCTGCCAGGAACGCGCCCGCGCCTCCCTGCCGGCGGATGCAGGCCGGATCGACTGGAACCGCGGCTACGAACTCGCCAAGCAATGGGCCGCTATGCCGGGCGCCGCGGCCGGCGCGCCCATCGACAGCGCGGTGCAGCAGGAATGCGCCCGGCGCCTGGCCTCCTGACATGCAGACCCGTACCCAGGAGGAGGTGGTGGTCTTCCACCGCCCTTTCCGCCTCCGCGGCGAAACGGTGGACCTGCCCGCCGGCGCTTGGCTCGTCGCAACGGAGGAGGAGCTGATCGAGGCGCTCTCCTTCCCGGCCTGGCGGCGCACCGCCACCACGATCCGGCCGCACCGGCCGGCACCTGGGCGCACTGTCCGCATCCTGCCGATCGATCCGGACGAACTGGCGGCGGTCCGCGCCGCCGACGCGGTGCCGGCATGACCGCCATCCGCGCCCAGCGCCGCAGCGTCGCGCCGCCACCGCCCGACACGTCGCGCCCCCGCTCCGACGGGCGCCGCGTGCTGTTCGAGGTGCTGGTGGAGGGCCATGCCGTGCCCTGTGCCATCTCCCAGCACGCGCTCCGGGACATCGTCACCGGCGGCAAGCGCATGAATCCGGGCGACATCCTGCACTGCTTCGCCCTGGCCCGGACGCAGATCGAGGCGCTGGCGCTGCGCAAGATCCAGGGGCGCCGCGGCGCGCCACAGGGCGTTCTGTACATCTGGCCCGAGGATGCCGAGGACGAGGCGCCCGACACCGCCGCGTCCTGAGCCCCCAACAAGGAGACACCGACATGGCCAAGGGCCAGAAGCGCACGAGCCGCGAAGCGAAAAAGCCGAAGACCGCCGTCAAGCCGCTGCACACGGCGGCGGCGCCGACCTTCCTCAAGCCTGGCGCCGCGACGGCCACGCCCGCCGGCGGCGGCAGCTTCCGCTCCGGCAAGCGCTGACGCGGACGGTCAATCGACGGCGAGGCGGTCCTTCGCCCAGGCCGCCAACTGCGCCTTGTCGATCTTGTTCGTGCCCATCAGCGGCAGGGCATCGAGGAACCAGACCCGACGCGGATGCATGAAGGCCGGCGCATGGGCAAGCGCGTGCGCCTTCACCGTGGCCTCGTCGATCTCGGCCCCCGCGCTGCGCACGACGAAGGCGACGGGCTTCGTGCCCTTGATGTCGTCGGGGACGGGGATGACGGCGGACTGCTCGACGCCGGGATGCGTCTCCAGCACCTTCTCGACCTCGGAGGGGAAGATGTTCTCGCCCCCCGAGATGAACATGTCGTCCACCCGGCCGATGACGTAGTGGAAGCCGTGCTCGTCGCGGCGGAAGACGTCGCCGGTGACGTAGAAGCCGTCATCGGTCAGCGGCGGCCTGATGTCGGGACGCTGCCAGTAGCCGTTCATCTGGGCCGGGCATTTCTGCTCCAGCACGCCCTCGTCGCCGATGGTGCCGTCCGTTGCGCGCAGGCGAAGCTGCACGGCGGGATGCGGATAGCCGACGGAGAGCGGCGGCGTCGGGATCCGGTCCGGGTGCGGGCCGAAGACAACGGGCCCCGCCTCCGTCGTGCCATAGCCGTTGACGAAGCGCGCCTGCGGGAAGGTCGCCTGGATCGCCGCGAGCAGCGCCGGCGAGGTCGGCGCGGAGCCGCAGCGCACATGCCGGACGGAGGAGAGATCCGTCGCCGCGACCAGGTCCCTCTCCTGCAGCAGCATCGCCATCATCGGCGGCACGCCGGTGATCCAGGTGACGCGGTGCTCGCCGATGGCCTTCAGGTAGGCGCGCGCGTCAAATTGCGGCAGCAGCACCACCGTGATGTGCGCGGCGCAGCAGAGCTGGGCCAGCGCCAGCCCGTTCATGTGATAGAGCGGTGCCGCGATCAGCGCGCGTTCCTGGCTGATGTCGGCGCCCCGGAGGCGCTGCTCCACCACCCAGAGATGCGACTGGTGCGACAGCACCACGCCCTTGGGTCTGCCCGTTGAGCCGGAGGTGTAGAGGAAGAGTGCGGGCTCGGCGGGTTCCGGCATCACCGCATCGAAGGGTCCGGGATCAAGCAGCGCGTCCCACTCCGCCCCGCCCATGACGATGGCCGGGATGCCGGCCGGCACCGCGGCGCGCCGCGCCTCGTCGCAGAAGACCAGCGCCGCGCCGCTGTTGCCGAGCACGTAGTCCACCGTCGCCGCCGGGAAGCGCCAGTTCACCGGCACGGCGACCAAGCCGGCGCGCTGGATGCCGTAGAAGGCGGCCAGGAATTCCGCGCTGTTCGCCGCCAGGATCCCGATGCGGTCGCCGCGCTTGAGGCCGCGCTTCAGCAGGCCACGCGCGACCGCCTTTGCCATCGCATCGAGCGCGGCATAGGTGACGGGACGGGCGGCGGGACCGGAGAGGTCGATCAGAGCGACCTTCCCCATGTCCCGGCCCGCGCCGATCAGCGCGCCCTGGTTGAAGAACGGGAAGTCGGTCATTGGCATGCCTCAGGTGCCGGCGCGGCCTCCGGCCGCTTGGCTTTCGCCGCATGGGCGGCGGCGCGCAGAAGCGCGCCCGGCCGCATGGGGCGGCCGCGATGGGTCACTTCGGCGCGGCGGTCATGTAGACGCCGCGGCCCGAGGCCAGCAGCTTGCCGTCGAGGTCGTAGATATAGGCCTCGGCGGTCGAGAGCGTGCCGCCCATGCGCACCACCTTGCCCTTGCAGATGAGGTCGCCCGGCATCGCCACGCGGTGGTAGTCGACGCGCATGTCGACGGTCGGGATCCCCCGCCCGAT
>JAIYAI010000484.1 GCA_027489135.1 Acetobacteraceae bacterium | reverse complement strand
CTCGGGCGGCGACGGCGATGACGACATCGTGACCGGCGGCGGCGACGATCTCGTCTCGGGCGGTACCGGCGACGACGCGATCAACTCCGGCGCTGGCGATGACGACGTGACCGGCGATGCCGGCAACGACTTCATCACGGCCGGTGACGGCGCCGACGACGTCAATGCAGGTTCCGAGAATGACACCGTACTGGGCGGCAACGGCAACGACACGATCGTGGGTGACGGCGGCGCCGACAGCCTCGACGGCGGTGCCGACAATGACATCCTCGACGGTGGTGCCGGCAACGATGTGATCAATGCCCGCTCCGGAGACGACCTGGTGCAGGACGGCACCGGCCGCGACCTGGTGCTGTTGTCGGGTGGCAACGACATCATCGACAATGCCCTCGACGGCACCCGCGACGTCTTCCGCTGGACCAAGCTGGGCAAGCCGTCCGACGTCGCCCCGGAGACCGACTCCCTCGCCTATTTCGACGTCTTCGGCCCGACCACGAACGACCAGCTCGACTTCTCGAAGCTGGGCCCGAACCTCGTCGCCGACCTCTACGGCTCGGCCGAGGACAGCGGCGCCTTCGTGATTTACACCAGCGAATGGGCGCGCATCCACGGCGAGGCGAGCCTGGTCGTAGAGTGGAACAACGGCACGCCGCTGAGCTCCATCAACATCGGCGTGCAGTCCAATGCCGACATCAGGATCGGCTTCGGCTGGCACGTCTATGACGCGGTGAGCGGCGACACCCTCATCTGAGGCGCCGTCTTCCGCCGCCAGACAGAACCGGGGGTGACCGCGCCGCGGTCACCCCCACCGTCTGCCGCCGATCCGGTATTTCCACCGGGTCGCGGAGTGCGATACCATCCCGCACGGGTCGTGGGGGATGGCGGCATGCTGAAGATCTGGGGCCGTACGAGCTCGAGCAACGTGATGAAGGTGCTCTGGCTGTGCGAGGAGCTGGCGATTCCCTACGAGCGGGTCGATGCCGGCGGCGCCTTCGGCGTGACGAAGGAGCCCTTCTACCTGGCGATGAACCCGAACTCCCTGGTGCCCACCATCGAGGACGGCGCGGGCTTCTCGCTGTGGGAGAGCAACTCCATCTGCCGCTACCTGGCGGGCGACCGCGCACCGGGCCACGCGATCTATCCCGGCGCGACGAAGCCGCGGGCCCTGGTGGAGCGCTGGATGGACTGGCAGCTTTCCACGCTGAACGGTCCGGTCGGCACGATCTTCCTCGGTCTCGTGCGGACGCCGGAGGCGCAGCGTGACATGGGTGCCATTGTCCGCGCCCGCGACACGGCGGAGGGCCTGTGGCGGATGGTCGAGGCGCAGCTCGGCGACAAGCCCTACCTGACCGGCGATGCGCTGACCCTCGCCGACATCGCCCTTGGCCCCTATCTGCATCGCTGGTTCGCGCTGCCGATCCAGCGCGCGGAGCTGCCGAAGCTGCGGGCCTGGTACGACCGGCTGCTGGCGAACCATACCGGCTTCCGCACCCATGTCGCCGTGCCGATGAGCTGAAGGGGAGGCACGACGATGGCCATCACCGTCTGGGGCCGCACCAGCTCCGTCAACGTCATGAAGGTGCTGCAGCTCCTCGATGAGCTGGCGATTCCCTTCGACCGCATCGATGCCGGCGGCGCCTTCGGGCGGACCAAGGATGCCGACTACGCGGCGATGAACCCGAACGCGACCGTGCCGACGCTGGTCATGCCGAACGGCTATTCGCTGTGGGAGAGCCACGCGATCCTGCGCTTCCTGGCGCGCACCCAGCCCGGCGGCAACGCGCTCTATCCGGAGGCTCCGGAGGCGCGGGCGGATGTCGAGCGCTGGATGGACTGGACGCTGGCCTCGATGAACGAGCCGATGCGGGTGCTGTTCTGGACCTATATCCGCACGCCGGAGAAGGACCGGGACATGGCGGCGGTGGCGCGCGCCCTGCCGCAGGCGGCGAAGCTCTGGGGCATCGTCGACAGCGTGGCGCTGGGCGACCGCGATTGGCTGGCGCCGAGCGGCTTCTCGATCGCCGACATCGCCATCGGCGGCTTCGCGCATCGCTGGTTCGAGCTGCCGATCGAGCGGCCCGACCTGCCGCGGCTGCGCGCCTGGTACGACCGCCTGCTGGCGCGGCCGGCCTACCGGAAGCACGTGGCGCTGCCGCTGGAGTAGCGGGTCAGGCCGCGCCGTAGCCCCCCGCGCCCGGCGTCACGATCCCGAAGACCTGGCCCGGCGCCAGCGCCCCCTGGCCCCTCGCCAGCGGCGCGACGCCGGGCCCGTATTCGATCCGGCCCATGCCCCCCGGGCCGCCGCCCGCCAGCCCCCAGGGGGCGGAGCGCATGCGCGCCATGTCGAGTTCGACCCGGCACGGCGCCTCCGCCCGGTAGACGCGCCGGAGCCCCATGCCGCCGCGGTGCCGGCCCGCGCCGCCGGATCCCTCCACCAGTGCGTACTCCAGCAGGGTCAGCGGGTATTCCGGCTCCAGCGCCTCGACCGGCAGGTTGGAGGTGTTGGTGGTGTGGACATGCACGCCGTCCAGCCCGTCCTTCGTCGCCCGCGCGCCGAAGCCACCGCCGATGGTCTCGAGGTAGACCCAAGGGCCGCCATCGACCGCGCCCGCGAAGGTCACCATGGTGCAGGCGCCGTTATGCGCCGCCGTCACCCGCCCCGGCACCGCCTGCGCCAGCGCGCCCAGAACCAAGTCCACCACGCGCTGGCAGAGCGAGAGCCGGTTGTGCACTGCCGCGGGTGCGACGCAGTTCAGCACGCTGCCCGGCGGCGCCGTGACGGTCACCGGCCGGGCCAGGCCGGCATTGGGCGGCAGGCCTGGATCCACCACCGCCTTCAGCGCGTAGTACACCGTGGCCAGCAGTGCGGTCATGGTCATGTTGATGCCGGCGCGAAGCTGCGGCGGTGCCTCGAAGTCGAGCCGCATGGCGTCGCCTGCGACCGTCACCGCGACGCCGATCTCGATCTCGCCTTCCAGCTCCGGCCCGTCATGGCGGTCCGTGAAGCGATAGACCCCGTCCGGGACTGCGGCGATGCCGGCGCGCATGCGGCGCTCCGCGTAGTCCATCAGCGCGGCGCCCGCTTCCAGCACGACGCTGCGCCCGTGCCGCGCGCACAGGTCCTGGAAGCGCGCCACGCCGAGCCGGTTCGCCGCCATCTGCGCCCGGAGGTCCGACATGCGCTCCCGCGGCACCTGGCAGTTCAGCAGGATCAGGTCGAGCACGCCCTCGCGCAGGGCGCCCGCGGCATAGAGCCGCACGGGCGGGATGCGGATGCCCTCCTGGAAGATGTGCGCATGGCCGCGGTCGGCGAAATCGGCATGGTGCGCGAGGTTCATCGCCCAGGCGGCGATCCTGCCATCCACGAAGATGGGTTCCGCTAGCACGATGTCCGGCAGGTGCGTGCCGCCGCCGGCATAGGCGTCGTTGAAGATGAAGACGTCGCCCGGGACGATCGCGGCCGGGTCGTGGCGCTTCTCGATCTCCGCCAGCGCGTCGAGGAAGGAGCCGAGGTGGATCGGGATGTGCTCGGCCTGGCAGAGCGTGCGGCCCGCGGCGTCGAACAGCGCGGTGGAGCAGTCGCGCCGCTCCTTGATGTTGGTGGAGAAGGAGGCGCGGACGAGCGCCTCGCCCATCTCCTCGACGATGGAGGCGAGGGCGGCGCCGATGACTTCGACGGTGACGGGATCGAGGGCCATGCGGCAGGCTCCCGTGCCCCCCCGCCACGGTCAAGCTTGCACCGCCGCGGGCTGCGGCCTAGCTCTCCGCCAAGCCCGTGGGAGGCCACGCATGTCCGCATCTGCCGCCGTCCTGCCGAACGACCCGCCCGTGCTGCGCCGGGACGAGGGCGCGATTGCCATCCTCACCCTGAACCGGCCGAAGACACGCAATGCGCTGTCGCGGGCGATGCTGGCGGCGCTGAAGGCGGAACTCGACGCCATCGCGGCGGAGGAGGGCATCCGCTGCGTCGTCCTGACGCATGAGGGGCCGGCGCTCTCCGGCGGCCACGACCTGCGCGAGATGAACGGCCACCGCGCCGACCCGGATGGCGGCCGCGGCTTCTTCGAGGCGACCTTCGGCGAGTGTGCCGCGCTGATGCAGCGGGTGGTGCACCTGCCGCAGCCCGTCATCGCCGCGGTGGAGGGCATCGCCACCGCCGCCGGCTGCCAGCTCGCGGCCAGCTGTGACCTGGTCGTGGCGGGGGAGGCTGCGCGCTTCGGCACCTCCGGCATCCATGCGGGTCTGTTCTGCACAACGCCTGGCGTCGCGCTGGTGCGCGCCATGGGCCGCAAGCCGGCGATGGAGCTGCTGCTGACGGGCGACATGGTGGAGGCTGCGGAGGCGCAGCGCATGGGGCTGGTGAACCGCGTGGTGCCCGCGGGCACGGCGCTGGAGGCGGCGCTGGCGCTGGCCGCACGCGTCGCGCGCCACAGCGGCCCGGCGCTGCGGATGGGCAAGCGGGGCGTGAACGCCCAGATCGGCCAGTCCCTGGACCAGGCCTATGCGATTGCCACGCCGATCATGGTGGACAACCTGATGACCGGGGACGCGGTCGAGGGCATGGACGCTTTCCTGGCCAAGCGTACGCCTGACTGGAAGCATCGCTGAGGATCCCGACCATGGACTACGACACCGGCCTCGCGCGGTCCGCGGCCAACCACCAGCCGCTGACGCCGCTGCTGTTCCTGGAACGCGCGGCGCAGGTCTTCCCCGACCATATCGCCGTGGCGCATGGCGCGCTGCGCCGGCCCTACCGGGAGTTGCGCGAACGCTGCGTCCGCCTCGCCTCCGCGCTCTCGAAGCGCGGCATCCGATCCGGCGACACGGTGGCGGCGTTGCTGCCCAACATCCCCGAGATGCTGGAATGCCACTACGGCGTGCCGATGGCCGGCGCCGTGCTGAACACCATCAACACCCGGCTCGACGCCGACACCATCGCCTACATCCTCGACCATGGGGAGGCGAAGGCGGTCGTCGTCGACAAGGAACTCATCCCGCTGCTCCGGATGGCGCTGGCCATGCGCAAGGGTCCCGCGCCGCTGATCGTGGAGGTTGACGACCCGGAGGGCCCCGCCGCCGCGCGCGGCAACACGCTGGACGGCACGCCCTACGAGGCGCTGCTGGCCGAGG
>JAIYAI010000807.1 GCA_027489135.1 Acetobacteraceae bacterium | reverse complement strand
GGCACGTCGCCTTTGACGATGCGCAGCGCCAGCCCCTCGACGATGGCGGTCTTGCCCACGCCGGGCTCGCCGATCAGCACCGGGTTGTTCTTGGTGCGGCGGGCCAGCACCTGGATGGCGCGGCGGATCTCCTCGTCGCGGCCGATCACGGGGTCGAGCTTGCCCTCTCGCGCCGCGGCGGTGATGTCCCGGGCGTATTTCTTCAGGGCGTCGAAGCTGTCTTCGGCGTTCTGGCTGTTGACGGTGCGGCCCTTGCGCAGGTCGGCCACCGCCTTCTCCAGCGCCTGCGGCGTCGCGCCGGCATTGCGCAGCGCCTTGCCCCCCGGCGTCTCGGAGGCGGCCAACGCCACCAGCAGCCGGTCCTGGGCGACGAATTCGTCCCCGGCCTTCTGCGCGAGCCCCTGCGCGGCATCCAGCACGCGCACGACATCCGGCATGAACTGCGGCTGGCCCGCGCCGCCGCCCGAGACCTTGGGCTGGCGCCCCACCTCGACGTCGACGGCCTGCTTCACGGCGACGGGGTCGCCCCCGGCGGCCCGGATCAGGCCGGAGGCCGCGCCCTGCTCGTCATCAAGCAGCGCCTTCAGCAGGTGCTCGGGCGTCACGCGCTGGTGGTAATCGCGGATCGCGATGGTCTGCGCGGCCTGCAGGAAGCCACGCGCACGGTCGGTGAATTTCTCGATATCCATTGGTCCTCTGTCCCTCCTCTGCGGCCCGGCGTCCTCTCGGCACGGCGACCCGCTAGATTCCACGGCGACTGGCGCCCGCGCCCCTTCAGGAGGCGACGCGACCACCAAGATCGGACAAGATGTGGGAATGCGCCTTGAGGGTGGTCAAGGTGGCGGTCAGGAAATTTTGCCCATGCGCATCGAGCACCTCTATCGCTACCCCGTGAAAGGGCTGACGGCCGAGAGCCTGGAGGACGTGACCCTGGCCGCAGGCGAATGCCTGCCACACGATCGACGCTTCGCCCTCGCCCAGGGCGACGCGCCGCTCGATCCCGCCGCGCCGACATGGCTGCCGAAATTCCACTTCGGCTGCCTAATGAAGAATGCCGGCCTCGCGCTGCTGCACTCGGCCTTCGACCCGCGCACGGGGCAGCTCGTCATCCGCCCGCCGGACGGGGAGCCCCTTCTGGGCGACACCCGCACCGCGGGCGGGCGCGCGGCCATCGCCGCCTGGCTCGCCGCCTATATGGGCGCGGAGGCGCGCGGCACGCCCCGCTTCGTCGAAGGGGTGGGGCACAATTTCACCGACAATTCGAACAAATGCGTCTCGATCATCGGCCTCTCCAGCCTGCATGCGCTGGAGGCAGCAGCGGGCCAGCGGCTCGATCCGCTGCGCTTCCGGGCCAATGTCTATGTCTCGGGCGGCGCGCCCTGGGCCGAGTTCGACCTGCTGGGCAAGGAGATCCAGCTTGGCGGCGCGCGGCTGCGCGTCTTCAAGCGCATCGTCCGCTGCGCCGCCACCGAGGTGAACCTGGAGACAGGGGAGCGCGACGCCGAGCCACCCAGTGTGCTGCGCCAGCATTTCGGCCATGCCGACCTTGGCGTTTTCGCCGAGGTGCTGGAGGGCGGCCGCGTCGCTGTGGGCGACGCGCTGGAGCCGCTGGAGGCCGACCTGCTGCACTGAAGCGCCCGCCCGAAGCGAAGCGGCAAGCGAGTCTGCTCATGCAGGCCGTTGCCGTCGAGCGCAGCCATTCGACAAGATTCTACGCATTTTTTGGCATGTTTATGATTTAAAGAATCACGCTTTCGTGAATCGATCGGAGTCACGGCTGCGCGATAGTGCGGCACCCCTTATATAAACGATACCTGAGTCGGTCCGATCCAGTGCGTGGAACGATGCCACCAGGTCCTGGAGGATTGCGCAGGTGAATGCCAACCCCGCACGCCGCGTTCCACCCTGGTACGGGAACACCATCGTGCAGCGCTCCGGCCCGCCCAATCCCTTGGACCTGGCCCGCGTACGGGCCGCGCTGGACGCCGCGGGGGTCGGGATCTGGGAGTTCGACCCGGAGACCGGAGACACGCAGTGCTCGGGCGCCTATGCCGCAATTTACGGCTATCCGGACGGCTTCGACGGCGGCTGGGACGCCGAGTCCTGCCTCTCGCACATCCTCCCGGAGGACCGTCCCGCCGTGGAGCTCGCGTGGACCGAGGCGATCGAGCGGCGCCAATGCATGCACCTGACCTACCGCATCCGCCGGGCCGATGATGGCAGGATCCGCTGGGTCGAGGCCCATGGCATCCCCTGGCCGGACGCCGGCGCCACCCCGCTGCGCTATCTCGGCACGCTGTCCGATATCACGGAACGCCACCAGGACGAGCAGCAGAAGGATATGCTGATCGGTGAGATGCGGCACCGGGTCAAGAACATCCTTGCCAATGTGCAGTCCCTCGCCCTGCATACCGGCCGCCGGGCGCAATCGGTGGAGGAGTTCCTGCAGGCCTTCGGTGGCCGTCTCAGCGCGCTGGCCCACGCGCATGACCTTGCGGTCGAGCAGGAGGGAACCGGCGCCACCTTGACCGCGGTCGCGCACGCCGCGCTGGAGCCCTGGGAAAAGACCGGCCAGATCGTCCTCGCCGGATCGGACCGGCAGGTCACGCCGCGCCAAGCCGTCGCGCTCTCCCTCGCGTTGCACGAACTGGCGACGAATGCGGTGAAGTACGGCGCCCTTTCCGTCCCGAACGGACGCGTCGAGATCGAGGTGCGGGAGACGCCCCAGGGGCGCATCCGCCTCACCTGGCAGGAGCGCAACGGCCCGCCCCCATCGGTCGGGACCGGGCGCGGCTTCGGCAGCCGGCTGCTGCTGCAGGCCCTGCCGGCCGAGCTTTCCGGCAGCGTCACCCTGACGCTGCCGCCGGAGGGCGCGCGCTGCGAGGTGGACTTCCCCCTGCAATTGCCGGCGGCCGGCCCCGGCGCCAAGGCGCGGCAGGCCCCCGTACCGCACCAGGCAGCTCCTGCCGCGTAGCGCAGATCGCCCGGACGCGTGCGGCAGCCGCGACGCCAGCCGTGACTAGGGCAATATAGAAAGCAGCTTATCTCCGTTCTGACGGATCACGCCGTGATCCGTCAGAACGGAGATAAGCTGGTCTAGCTCGGTCGGCGGAGGCCGAGCGAGGCCGGTCCACGCCCGACGCGACAGGACGCGGGGCCAGAGCGCGATAGTGTCGCCGACGCAATGGCGCCGTGGCGGTCAGCTTGGCTCGCGGTCCTGCGGCGCCTCAGGCATCTCGGGCTGCTCGATCTCGATGACCGTCGCGTGGCCATTCGCCTGGCCGTTCATCTCGGGCTGCTCGCCGCCGGGCTCCCCGCCCTCGCCCTCGGCCTGCAGGGGGCCGTTGTGGCGGCGCTGCTGGGGCTGGTGCTGCTGCTGTTGCTGCTGCGCCTGGTTCATCGCGTTGAGGATGCGGAAATAGTGCTCCGCGTGCTGGAAGTAGCCCGCCGCCAGCACCCGGTCGCCCGAGCCCGTCGCGTCGCGGCCGAGCTGCAGGTACTTCTCGAACAGCTGCTGTGCCGTGCCGCGCAGGCGCACGTCCGGGCCGTTCGAATCGAAGACGTGGTTGCGATTCATCGGCGGATGGCCGCCGTGGCGGTACTGCTGGCCGCCGCCGCCGCCGCCACCACCTCCGCCGCCTCCGCCACCCCCATGCCGATGGGTGCGGCCGCGCATCCGTTTCATGTTCATGATCGCGTCTGGTCTCGCTATGGGGCCGGGCAAGGCGTACCGGGTGGAGCCGGTCGCCATGGCCAGGGCTATCGCCAGTGTCCGTTCTGCAAGGCGGGGCCCCGCGATTCGCGCGACCGGGTCCGCCGGATCGGCCCTGTCGGCATGGGGCGCGACGAGCGCGCGGATCCGGCGGGGCAGGCTGGTAACCTAGCGACGCGACGCCCGGTCGCCAAACGCTTTTTTCGTCAGGCCGCCCGGTGCCGGAGCAGCAGGGCACGATCAATGCCGCCGAGGTCGGCGCGGCAGCCTGCGGGCGCCAGGCCCCGCCCGCGCGCCAGTACCTCCACCGCCGCGCGCTGGCCCTGGCCGAGTTCCAGCACGGCCAGCCCGCCCGTCGCCAGCAGTCCTGGCAGCGCCTCGAGGATTGCCCGGTACGCCGCCAGCCCGTCAGGCCCGCCATCCAGCGCCAGGGGCGGTTCGTGCCGCGCCACCTCCGGCATCAGGCCCGGGATGGCGGTCGACTCGATATAGGGCGGGTTGCTGAGCACCAGGTCGAAGCGGGCGCCGGGACCGACTGCGGCGCCCCAGACCCCGGCCAGGAAGGCGGCCCGTCCGCCGAGGCCGAGCCGGGCCGCATTGCGCCGCGCCAGCGCCACCGCCTGCGGAGCGCGGTCGATGCCGAGGCCCGTCGCGCCGGGGAACTCGGTCAGGGCGGCCAGCAGCAGCGCCCCCGTCCCGGTGCCGAGGTCGAGCACGCGGCGCACTGCGGCGCGGTCGGGAAAAGCCTCCAGCGCTGCCTCGACGAGCGTCTCGGTATCGGGCCGGGGGATCAAGGTGGCGGGGGAGACCTCGAGGTCGAAGGACCAGAAGCCGCGCGTGCCGGTCAGGTGGGCGATCGGCGCGTGGTCGATGCGGCGGGCCAGCATGCCGGCGAAGGCCCGGGCCGCCGGCGGCGGCACCGGGGCGCGCGGATCGCGCAGCAGGTCCTCGGCCCGGCAGCCCATGGCATGGGCGAGGAGCAGGCGCGCTTCCAGCCGGGGGCTTTCGATCGCGGCGCCGCGCAGGCGTTGCCCAGCCTGGCAGAGGAAGAAGCCGACCGTGCCCGTCGGGTCGGCGCAGCCGGCGGCGCCTGGCCCCGGCCCGGTGCTCACGCCTCGCCCCAGAAGGCCCGGTCGTCCGCGAGATTCTCGGGGTGGAACTGCGCCGAGACGATGCGCCCATCGTGCCAGCCCAGGACCGCCAGTTCGCGCCCCTCGATCAGCCGCCCATCGCGCGCCGCGGACCAGGCGATCAGCGCGGCGCAGTGCGAGCCGGTCGCCAGCGTCCCCGTCACCGCGAGGCGGAAGCTGCCGCCGGTCGCCGCCTGGGCCCGCCGGATCATGTCGATGACGGCTTCCGCGCCCCGGAGGAGGCCCATGTGCCCGCCGACCTCGGGCTCCTGCCAGGCGACGTCGGGGGCCAGGAAGGCGCGCACCGCATCCAGGTCCCCGGCAGCGCGCGCCGCGTAGAAGCGCCGCGTGAGGTCGGACGGGTCGGCGCTCATGCCTCCTCCGCGGCGAGGCGCGCGGCCTCGTCCTCGGCGGTCAGGGCATCCACGATCTCGTCGAATTCGCCCAGCATGACGCGGTCGATCTTGTGCAGGGTCAGGCCGATGCGGTGGTCGGTCACCCGGCCCTGCGGAAAGTTGTAGGTGCGGATGCGCTCGGACCGGTCGCCGGTGCCGACCTGGCGCTTACGGTCGGCGGCGCGGGTCGCGGCGAGGCGCGACCGCTCGGCCTCATACAGGCGCGCCCGCAGCACCTTCATCGCCTTGGCCCGGTTCTTGTGCTGCGACTTCTCCTCCTGCATCGCCACGACGATGCCGGACGGGATGTGGGTGATGCGGACCGCGCTGTCGGTCTTGTTGACGTGCTGCCCGCCAGCGCCGGAGGCGCGGTAGGTGTCGATGCGGAGGTCGCTCTCGTTCACCTGCACGTCGACCTCCTCGGCCTCCGGCAGGACGGCGACCGTGATGGTCGAAGTGTGGATGCGGCCCTGGGTCTCGGTCGCCGGCACGCGCTGCACGCGGTGGACGCCGCTTTCGTACTTGAGGCGGGCGAAGACGCCCTTGCCCTGGATCTCGGCGACCGCGCCCTTCACGCCGCCGAGGTCGCTCTCGTCGTAGTCCATCACCTCGAAGCGCCAGCGCCGGCTTTCGGCATAGCGCTGGTACGCGCGGAACATCTCGGCGGCGAAGAGCGCGGCCTCGTCGCCGCCGGCGGCGGGGCGGATTTCCAGGATGGCGCTGCGCTCGTCCGCCGCGTCCTTGGGAAGCAGCATCAGTTGCAGCTCCCGGGTCAGCCGCGGCACGGCCTCCTTCTGGGCGAGGTACTCGTCCTCGGCCAGCTCCTTCAGCTCGGGGTCGGCGAGCATGGCCTCCGCCTCGTCGCGCGCGCGCTCGGCGGCCCGCAGCGCCTGGACCTTCTCGACCAGCGGCTCGATCTCGGACAGCTCTTTCGACAGCGTGCCGAATTGCGCGCCCTCGGCGGTCGAGAGGAGATGCCGGATCTCCTCCGCCCGCCGCAGGACGATATCGAGCTTGGCGCCGAGGTTCACCGGCGCTTCCGCGGCGGCGGGGGCGCCTCGTCCTCCGCCTCCATCATGGCCTCGAGCTCGCCTTCCATCTGCGCGGCGAGGGTCGCTTCCATGGCACCGTCCACCTCGGTCTCGGCCAGCGCCGCGATGACGCCGTCGAGCGGGACCTCCGCCTGGGTGCCGTCGTCGAGGTTGCGCACCACGACGACGCCCTTGGCCAGTTCGTCGTCGCCGAGGATGAGGGCGGCGGCGGCCTTGATGCGGTTGGCCCGCTCCATCCTGCGCTTGAGATTGCCGCGATAGGCCATCTCCGCGACCAGGCCGGCGCCGCGCAGCAACTGCAGCAGGCTGATGGCGGCGGCCTCCGCGGCCTCGCCCACCGGAATGACAGCGACGGCGCGCGGCGCGGCGGGGGTCAGGCCGGCAGCCTCCAGCAGCAGGGAGAGCCGCTCCACCCCGGCGGCCCAGCCGACGGAGGGCGTGTTCGGCCCGCCCATCTGCTCGACCAGGCCGTCATAGCGGCCGCCGCCCATCACCGTGCCCTGGGCGCCGAGCCGGTCGGTCACGAACTCGAAGGCGGTGTGGTTGTAGTAGTCGAGGCCGCGGACGATACGCGGGTTCTCCCGATAGGGCACCTTGAAGGCATCGAGGTGCCGGCGCAGCCCGTCGTAGAAGGCCGCGGCCTCCGGCGTCAGGTACTGGTGGATGGTCGGCGCCCCGGCCATCAGCGCCTGATCGTTGCGGTCCTTGCTGTCCAGGATGCGCAGCGGGTTCTTCTCGAGCCGCATGCGGCTGTCCTCGGACAGCCGATCCTTGTGCGCGGTGAAGTACTCGACCAGCGCGGCGCGATAGGCCTCGCGCGAGGGGCGGTCGCCGAGGGTGTTCACCTCCAGCACCGTGCCCTCGCTGATGCCGAGTTCCTGCTGGATGTGCCAACCGCAGGCGATCACCTCGGCGTCGGCCAGCGGCTCGGCGGCGCCCAGCACCTCGATGCCGATCTGGTGGAACTGCCGGTAGCGTCCCTTCTGCGGCCGCTCGTAGCGGAACATCGGGCCGGCGTAGAAGACCTTGCGCGGCAGGTTCGACTGGGTGAGGCCGTTGGAGACGAGGGCGCGACAGACGCCGGCGGTGTTCTCCGGCCGGAGGGTGACGCTCTCCCCGCCGCGGTCGGTGAAGGTGTACATCTCCTTCGTCACGACGTCGGAGGTGTCACCCAGGCTCCGGGAGAAGACGCGGGTGTCCTCGAAGACCGGGGTCGCCCATTCCTCGAAGCCGTAGAGGGAGGCGATGTGGCGCGCGGCGTCGATCACCTGCTGGTGTCGGCGGAACTCGTCGCCGATGAGGTCATGGGTGCCGCGGGCGGGCTGCAAAGCGGGCGTGGACATGGCGCGCGGTTAGCCCGGGGTGGCGCCGGGGGGCAAGGGTACGGCGGCAAGGGTCAGGCGGGGGCGATGACGGTCAGGCCCGGGAAATAGGCCCGATACCGGGCCGGGTCGCGGGTCAGCAGGGGCGTGTCTCGTGCCAGGGCATCGGCGCCGATGAAGAAGTCCGGCAGTACGCAGGTTCGGGTCCCGCCGCGCCAACGATAGGCGAGGTGGGCGCGAGCGGCCAGGAAAAGCGCGTCGGCCGACGACCGCTCCACTGCAATGCCGGCAACCCGGAGGAAGGCGTCGAGGGCATCCGGATTGCGGAAGCCGACCGAGATCTCCCCGTAGACCACGTCGTTGATCAGGAGGGCGCCGCGCTGGGACCATTCGGCCAGGCGCTCCGCCGACCAATCCGCCCAGCCCGGCGTGGCCCCGACGAGATCAAGCAGCACGTTGGAGTCGACGAAGATCAAAGATCCTCACGCTCACCACGCAGCAGCAGCATGATCTCGTCCGTGGTCATTCCCTTGAGCTCTGTCGCGCACCCCATCAGCCGCCGGAAGCGATCGATGTCCGGCGGCGCCTCGGCCTCCGCCTTGCGCAGGCTGACGCGCCCCTGCTCGTCGGTCTCGAACGCCACCCGATCACCCGGCTTCAGCCCGAGCCGATCCCTGACCTGCTTCGGAATCGTCACCTGGCCCTTCACGGTCACCGGCATGCCGGCAGGTAATACCGCTTTGTTCATCGGTAATACCTAGTCCACGCATCCTCCGGGTTTCAAGTCCCGCGCCCCACCACCACCGTCAGCCCCAGATACAGCAGCAGCTGCACCGCCAGCATCAGCCCGAAGCGCAACACCACCCGGTCGCGCCGGGCGATGTCCTCGTCGATGCCGGGCACCCGCTCCCGCCCCCGCAGCCAGGCCAGCAGCATCGCGGAGACGCCGAGGCCGTTCATGCGGGGCCTACTCCGCCGCCTGCTTCGCCGCCTCGGCAGCCTTCTTCGCCGCCGCCTCGGCTTCGATCACCGCGGCCTTCTTCTCCACCAGCTCGACGAGGTGCTCGACCATCGCGGCCTCGTCGATGGTGTGGTCGGTCTTGCCCGCGGCATAGACCATGTGCCGCCCTGCGCCGCCGCCGGTCAGGCCGATATCCGTCATCAGCGCCTCGCCCGGCCCGTTCACCACGCAGCCGATGATGGAGAGGGTGATCGGCGTCTCGATATGCGCGAGCCGATCCTCAAGGGTCGCGACCGTGCGGATCACGTCGAAGCCCTGCCGCGCGCAAGACGGGCAGGAGATGATCTTCACGCCGCGGTGCCGGAGGCCGAGCGACTTCAGCATCTCCCAGCCGACATGCACCTCCTCCTCCGGCTCCGCGGAGAGAGACACGCGAAGGGTGTCGCCGATGCCGGACCAGAGCAGGTTGCCAAGGCCGATCGCGCTCTTCACCGTGCCGGTGCGCTTGCCACCCGCCTCGGTGATGCCGATGTGCAGCGGATGGTCGCAAACCTCGGCCAGCTGCTGGTAGGCGGCGACGGCGAGGAAGACGTCGCTGGCCTTCACGCTGATCTTGAAGTCGTGGAAGTCCTCATCCTGCAGGTGCGCGGCGTGCCAGAGCGCGCTTTCGACCAGCGCCTCGGGATTGGGCTCCCCGTATTTCTCCAGCAGGTGCTTCTCCAGGCTGCCGCCATTCACACCGATGCGGATCGAGCAGCCGTGGTCGCGGGCGGCCTTCACGACCTCCTTCACGCGTTCCTTGCTGCCGATATTGCCCGGGTTGATGCGCAAGCAGGCCGCGCCGGCCTCGGCCGCCTCGATGGCGCGGCGATAGTGGAAATGAATGTCGGCGACGATCGGGACATTCACCTCGCGCACGATCTCGGCCAGCGCCGCGGTGCTCTCCTCATCCGGGCAGGAGACGCGG
>JAIYAI010000123.1 GCA_027489135.1 Acetobacteraceae bacterium | reverse complement strand
GGTCCAGCGAAGAAGCGCGTGCCGCGCACCGCGATCCGCGCCCAGGGCAGGTCGAGCGTCACCGGGGGCGGCGTGGCCCTCCCTTCCGGCGGCGGTCGGTCGAAGGAGAGGGGGCCGGAGAGCGACTGCAGCACCACCCCGCGTCGCGGTCCGCTGAGCACCAGGCGGTCCACCCGAAGCGTCGCATTGCCGCCGAGCTTGAGTTCGATCCCGGTCGCGAGGCGACAGGCGAGGCGCGCATCGGCATCGGTCGCCAGCAGGTCCTGCAACAGCACCGGCGCGGCTGGAGCCAGGGCGCGCGGCGGGTCAGGATCGAAATGCGCCAGCGCCCGGCCGGTGACCGTCTCGACATCGCCGACGCGGGGGCGCGGTGTCGCCGCCAGCGCGGCTGCGGGCGGCAGTGCGGGCAGGGACAGGAGCAGTGACCGGCGGGCAAGGGCGTTCATGACGGCAACCATCGCCGGTGCGCGGCCGGAAGGGAAGGGCCCGCGCGACGCCGTGATGATGGCCGGAACGCACTCGCCTTGGACCCAATGGGGTCCTGAACCAATGAGACCAGGAACCGAGTGATTTCAAGCCGATGGTGGGCGCGACAGGGATTGAACCTGTGACCCCTACCGTGTCAAGGTAGTGCTCTCCCGCTGAGCTACGCGCCCATCGGCCGGGGGCCGCCCAATAGCGCGCGCCGCCCCGGGCGGCAAGACTGTGTCGCCTCCGCGCGTGGCTGATGACAGCACGGCGTCTCTGCCTCCATAACCGGCGAGCAATGGATCTTCCGCCCGTGCCCGATGCCCGCGTGTCCCTTCTGGAGGAGGCGAGCGAGCTGCCTTACCGCCTGGACCGCCCGGCACGCCAGACCGTGCCGCTGGTCTTCGCCTCGCCGCATTCCGGCCGGTCCTACCCGTCAGCCTTCGTCGCCTCCGCCCGGCTCGACCCGCTGGCCCTGCGCAAGAGCGAGGACGGCTTCGTCGACGAGCTCTTCGCCGCAGCGGCGGAGCATGGCGCGCCCCTGCTCGCGGCGACCTTTCCCCGCGTCTTCTGCGACGTGAACCGGGAGCCTTGGGAACTCGACCCCAACATGTTCGAGGGGCCGCTGCCCTCCTGGGTCAACACGGCGAGCCCGCGGGTCGGCGCCGGGCTCGGCACCATCGCCCGGGTCGTTGCCTCCGGTGAGCCGGTCTATCGCCGCAAGCTGTCCTTCGCCGAGGCGGAGGACCGGATCCGCCGGCACTGGCAGCCCTACCACGCCGCGCTGGCGGCGCTGATTGCCGAGACGCGGGCCGAGTTCGGCTGCTGCCTGTTGATCGACTGCCATTCCATGCCGACCCATCCGGCCCAGGCGGCGAACCCGCCGGATTTCGTGCTGGGCGACGCGCATGGCACGGCCTGCGCCCCGCGGGTGACGCGCGGTGTGGAGACGATGCTGCAGGCGCTGGGCTACCGGGTCCGTCGCAACGACCCCTATGCCGGCGGCTATGTCACCCGCCACTACGGCCGGCCTCGAGAAGGGGTGCATGCGCTGCAGGTCGAGGTCGCCCGACCGCTCTACATGGACGAGGCACGGATCGAGCGGCTGCCGGGCATGGCGGCGTTGCAGGGCGACATCGCACGGCTGATCGCGGACCTCGCCGGGGCGGACTGGTCCTTCCTGCGCTCGACCTGACGGACGCGTGATCGCTGGCGCCTTGCCAGCCCGGCCCGGACCGGGCAGGGTGCGCGGCCTTGGACAAAAAAAGGGCGGTGCCTTGCGGCACCGCCGAGTTTAGGGAGGAAACGTCCAAGAAAGGCCAGCAACCCGAAAACTTCCGTGTTGCTGCGATGCACAAACTACGCCGGGGACCGCTGGCCCGCAAGCAGAATTTTGCGGTGCAGCAGAGAAAATTTTTGCGGCGCAGCATGAATTATGCCCGGATCCGGCCGCTTTTCCGCGCTACTGCGTGGCCGATCGCAGAATCAATAGGTTGCGGACCGACCCGCATCCGCGCTTCAAGGACCCTGATGCGTCACTGGCTTCCCCTTGCTGCCGCGCTTCTCGTCAGCCTGATGGCCGCCCCCGCTTCGGCCCAGCGCGAAGCCCGTCCTGTGACCACCGCCGCCGCGGGTCAGGCCGCATCCCAGCCCGCCGCCCGCACGGCCGCGGGCCGCCAGGGCCGCGCGGCGCGCCCGGTCGTCGTGGCACCGCCGCCCCCGCCGCCGATGGACCCGGGCAGCCAATGCCGCGCCGCCATCACCGCCTCCGAACAGCAGCACGGCCTGCCCGCGGGGCTTCTCGGCGCCATCGCCCGCGTCGAGTCCGGCCGCCGCGACCCGAACGGCAGCGGCGTCACCCCCTGGCCCTGGACCATCAACGCCGAAGGGCAGGGCCGCTACTTCGAGAGCAAGCTGGAAGCCATCGCCGCCGTCCTCGAACTGCGCGCGCGCGGCGTCACGGTGATCGATGTCGGCTGCATGCAGGTGAACCTGCACCACCACCCGACCGCCTTCGCCACGCTCGACGAGGCCTTCGACCCGGTCTCCAATGCGCGCTATGGCGGGCTGTTCCTTAAGCGGCTCGCCGCCATCGCCGGCGGCGACTACGAGAAGGCCGCGGGCCACTACCACAGCTACACGCCGGAACGCGCCGAGGCCTACCGCGCCCGCGTGCTGGCGGTGTGGAACGGCGCGCCGCTCGGTCCGCCGACGACGCTGGTCGCCGGCACGGTCGATCCCGCCATGCTGCAGCGGGTGATCCGGATCAACGGCCGCAACATCCGCGCCTTCGCGCTGAACAGCCGGCCCGACCTGACCGGCGAGCGCAACGCGGCGTTGGGCGGCATCGGCGTGCCGCTGCGCCTGACCGGCCAGACCGCGCGCGGCCGGCCGGTCTTCATGGTGGAAGTGGCGGACGGGACCGTGCGGCCAAGCAACACGGTCCGGCGCTAACCGTCAGGCGGCGAATTCGGCCTTCACCGTCGCGGTATGCGCGCCGAGCGCCGGCACCGGCCCGAGTGCGCGCGGCCCGTCCGACAGCTTCGCCGCCGGCGCGTTGATCTCCACCAGGCCCTCCGGCGTCTCCACCGCGATGCGGCGTAGCGCGGGGTGGTTGCGCAGCCCCTCGCAGTCATTGACGAAGCCGTAGGCGGTGTTGGCGCGGCGCAGCTTGGCGGCGCATTCCTCCCGCGTCAGGGAGGCGAACATCGCCGCGATATGCGCATCGACCATCGGGCGGTTGGCGACGCGCTCGTTGTTGGAGCGGAAGCCCTCCCGTTTCGGGAGATCCGCGTCGTCCATGAAATGCGCGGAGAAGGACGCCCATTCGCGCTCGTTCTGGATGGAGATGAGCACGAGCTGCCCGTCCTTCGTGCCGAAGGCGCCGTAGGGGCAGATCGACGGGTGCGCGAGGCCGATGCGCGGCGGATTCTTCCCCGTGCCCTCGTATTGCAGCAGCGGCACCGTCATCCAGTCCGCCATGCCGTCGAACAGGCTGACCGCAATGCCCTTGCCCCGGCCGGAGATGCCGCGGGCGATCAGCGCCTCCAGCACCGCGGCATGGGCGTTCATGCCGCAGGCGATGTCACAGCAGGAGACGCCGACGCGGCCCGGCCCCTCGGCCCGGCCGGTGACGCTGGCGAGCCCGGTCTCCGCCTGCACCAGCAGGTCGTAGGCCTTCATCGTGGCGTAGTCGCCTTCTTCGCCATAGCCGGAGATGTCGACGGTGATCAGGCGCGGGTGCTTCGCGCGGAGTTCGGCGGACCCGAAGCCGGCGCGCGCCATGGCGCCGGGGGCGAGGTTCTGGATGAAGACATCCGCCTTCGAGATCAGGTTGGCCAGGATCGCCTTGTCCCCGGGGTCCTTGATGTCGAGGCAGACGCTTTCCTTGCCGCGGTTGAGCCAGACGAAGTAGCTGGACTGGCCCTTCGCTGTCGCGTCGTAGGCGCGGGCGAAATCGCCCTCGGGCCGCTCGATCTTGATCACCCGCGCGCCGGCATCGGCGAGGCGCGAGGCGCAGTAGGGCGCGGCGACGGCCTGTTCCATGGAGACGACGAGGAGCCCTTCGAGGGGCTTTGATCCGTTGGTCATGGCGTTCTCCGGCGACGGCGAGGATGGCGGCGCCGCAACGACGCCTTTCTTCCAGATCGGGGGCGCATGGTATCGGCGGCGCCGGTCGAGAGCCAGGGCAGGGGGAGACCGATGCCGCGCAAGACCTGGGAGCAGAAGTACCACGGGGCGAAGCCGCCGCATGTCGCGGTGCTGGAGAAGCCCTATGCCGGGCTGCCGGTCGGGACGCGGCTCTTCATCGCCTCGCCGGCGCTGGTCGAGGCCGTGCTGCGCGCCGTGCCGCCCGGCGGGATTGTGACCGTCGCGGCGCTGCGCGACAGCCTGGCGCGGGCGCACGGGGCGGACGCGACCTGCCCGACCTCCACGGGTATCTACCTGCGGATCGTGGCGGAACGGGCGCTGGAGCGGATGGCGATGGGCGACCCCGATCCGGCGCCCTTCTGGCGGGCGATCGAGCCGGCCTCGGCCCTGGCGGGACGGCTGACCTGCGGCGCCGGCTTCATCCAGCAGCGGCGCGCGGCGGAGCGGCCGGGTTGACGGCACCTGTCTTGCATTGCGCCGCCCGGCCCGCCGTGCTGCGGTGGACCGGCATCCGCGAGGGCAGGGCATGAAACTCGGCGTCTTCCTTTTCCACGAATCCCGCCACCCCGCGGAGGACGGCCGGGTTATCGACGAGGCCGTCGCCGAGGCACGGCTTGCCGAGGCCGAGGGCATGGACGCGGTGTTCCTCGCCGAGCACCATTTCGACGGTAATTGCGTCTATGTCGATCCGCCGACCTTCGCCGCCGCCCTGGCCATGGCGACGACGCGCATCCGGATCGGCTTCGCCGTGCTGCAGACCTCGCTCTACCACCCGCTGCGCATGGCCGAGCAGATCTCGCTGATCGACAACCTGTCGAAGGGCCGGCTCATCGTGGGCCTGGGCCGCGGCAGCATGGTCAACATGCACGAATACACGGGCTACCAGATCGACCCCGACAGCGCCCAGGCCCGCTTCGAGGAGATCGAGGCGATCCTGCTGAAGTGCTGGAACCAGGACGCGGTGCGCCACACCGGCCAGTTCTGGGATTTCGAGATCCCGATGCTGCGGCCGCGCCCCTTCACCAAGCCGCATCCGCCGATCCTGCGCAGCGTGGCCTCCGAGGCCTCCATCGCCGCGATGGCGCGGCAGGGGCGGCCCGTGCTGATGGCGGCGGCGACCGCAAAGGGCGCGGCGCGGAATGTCGCCATCTACCGCGACGCGGCGCGGGAGGCGGGGCTGACGACCGACGCCATCGACCGGGCGCTGGCGGAGT
>JAIYAI010000210.1 GCA_027489135.1 Acetobacteraceae bacterium | reverse complement strand
GACGCAGGTGGGGTGCACCGCGCTGCCGGCGGCGCATGCGCATATCAAGTCGGGCGCGCTGCGGGCGCTGGCGCTGACCAGCGAGGCGCGCTGGCCCGATCTGCCGGACGTGCCGACCATGCTGGAACTCGGCTGGCAGGGTTTCGTGTCGGAGACCTTCCAGGGGATGTTCGTGCCCGCGGCCACCCCGGCGCCGATCATCGAGCGGCTGGCGCGCACCACGGTGGCGGCGCTGAACGAGCCGGAGACGAAGGCGCGGCTGCTGGCCGCCGGCTTCGCCGTGCGCGCGGCGGGGCCGGAGCGTCTCGCGCGGCGCGTAGCGGCGGAGGTGCCGCTCTGGCGCGACGTGATCGAGAAGGCGAAGATCGAGCAGCAATAAGGGGGGAGCGTACCGATGAAGATCGGGGTCGCCATGTTCTGCACCGACTACTCCATGACGCCGGCGGCGATCGCCCGCGCCGCGGAGGAGCGCGGCTTCGACAGCTTCTGGGCGCCGGAACACAGCCATATCCCGCTGGCCCGCACCAGCGCCTTCCCCGCCGGCGGCGAGTTGCCGAAGCAGTACTACGACGTGATGGACCCCTTCGTGGTGCTGACCGCCGCGGCGGCCGCCACCACCACGCTGAAGGTCGGTACTGGTGTGTGTCTGGTTGTGCAGCGCGACCCGATCCAGACGGCGAAGCTGGTCGCCAGCATCGACCAGGTCAGCGAGGGACGGTTCCTCTTCGGCGTCGGCGATGGCTGGAACCGCGACGAGATGGAGAACCACGGCACCGTCTTCGAATCCCGCCACAAGCTGGCGCGGGAGCGGATCGAGGCGATGAAGGCGATCTGGACGAAGTCGAAGCCGGAATACGCCGGCGAGTTCGTCAATTTCGGCCCCATGATGACCTGGCCGAAGCCGGCGCAGAAGCCCTATCCGCCCATCTATGTCGGCGGCGCGATGCCGTATGGCCTGCGCCGCGCCATCCGCTACGGCGACGCCTGGCTGCCGCACCGGGCGCGGCCGAACTACCCGAACGTGGCGGAGTTCATCCCGGAGGCGAAGCGCCTGATGGCGGAAGCGGGCCGCGACCTGCCGATCACCATCTGGGGCGGCAAGCCGGATCTCGCGCTGCTGGAGAACGACCGCGCGCTCGGGGTGGAGCGGGTGATCGTGTCCCTCCCCAGCGAGAAGGCGGAGACGATCCTGCCCGTGCTGGATGAATGGGCGAAGCTGGTGCCGAAGGTCGCCTGACCTCGGCTACAGCACTGCCTCCGCCGCGACGCGCAGCGCCTCCACCGTCGCGCCGGTGAAGACGATGGTGCCCACGGATCCATCCTTCGACACCGCCTTCCAGTCCTGCAGCCGCCCCTTCACCCGGTCCGCCGGGCCGAGCAGCGCAAGCTCGTCGCAGAGCGCATCGGGCACCGCCGCCGCGGCCTCGGTCTTCTTGCCGTCGAGGTAGAGGTCCTGGATGGTCCGCGCCGCATCCGGGTAGCCGAGCTTCTTCACGTAGTCGTTGTAGAAATTCTTCCCCCGCGCCCCCATGCCGCCGATGTAGAGCGCGAGTTCCGGCTTGATGGCATCGCGGCAGGCCTGCAGGTCCGGGCCGACGCGGATCTTCGTGTAGGGCGCGATGTCGTAGCCGGTGAGGTCCGTCTTGCCGACTTTCGCGCGCCCCTCCAGCGTCGGCTTCGTCACCACATGCGCCTTCTCGGGCGACATGAAGATCGGCAGGTTGCCGTCCGCGATCTCGCCCGAAAGCCGCATCCCGCCAGGGGTGATGGACGCCGTGTAGACCGGGGTCGGGCGGCCATGGATGATGCTGCGCAGCGGCTTGCCGAGGCCCGACGCGTTCGGCCCGGCATAGGGGATCTGGTAGTGCTCCCCCTGATGCGTCAGCGGCGCCTCGCGCGCGATGATCTTGCGGATGATCTCGATGTATTCGCGCGTGCGGCCGAGGCCGTTGCCATAGGGCACGCCGTACCATCCCTCCGCCACCTGCGGCCCGGACGGCCCGACGCCGCAGAGGAAGCGGTCGCCCGACAGCGCCTGCAAGGTCATCGAGGTCATCGCCGCGCAGGTCGGCTGGCGCGCCGGCATCTGCATGATGCCGGTGCCGGCCTTGATCCGTGTGGTGCGCGCCAGCACCCAGGTGACCGGCGTGACGGCATCCGTGCCGTAGCTCTCGCCGCACCAGACGACGTCGTAGCCGAGGCGCTCTGCCTCCAGCACGGTGTCCATCTCGAGCTGCGGCTTCTGGCCGCGGATCATGCCGATGGTGATGCCCAATTTCATGGGATTTCCTTTCTGGCGGGCCGATTCAGATCTCCGCGCCCTGCGGCGCTTCGGTCATCGGGCCTCTCTGGCGGGCCGATTCAGACCTCCGCGCCCTGCGGCGCGTCGGTCATCGGGCCTCTCTGGCGGGCCGATTCAGACCTTCGCGCCGCGCCTTGCGGCGCTTCGGTCATCGGACCGCGTCACACCTTCGACGCGATGGTGTCGACGAAGCGCTTCATGTGCCCCAGCACCTCGTCCGGCGTCGTGCCGGGGAAGCCGAAGTCGCAGCTCTGCACGCCGAGCGCCTTCAGGTCGCGGATGTCCTGGATGACCTCGGCATCGCCGCCGGACCACATCCGCCGCTCCCCGTCGCCGGCCTTCGTGGGCACGCTGGCGCCCGTCGCGGGCACGCGGATGACCACGCCCACCGCATCGGCAGCGCGCCCGGCCTTCACCACCATGCCGCGCAGCTTCTCGATGCCGCCTTTCAGCCGCGTCAGGCTGTCCATCGGGAAGGCGGGGTTGGCCTGGATCGGGTACCAGATGTCGCCCATCTTCGCGGTACGGCGCAGCGCCGGGCCACTCTCCCCGCCGACCCAGATCGGCGGATGCGGCCGCTGCACCGGCTTCGGCGTGAAGTCGATATTCGAGAACCGGACATACTTGCCCGCGAAGGTCGGGTCGTCGCTGGTCCAGAGCTCCTTGAAGGCGGCGATGTACTCGTCCGTGACGGCGCCGCGCTCGTCGAAGGGCTCGGTCTGCAGCGCCTCGAACTCCTCGCGCATCCAGCCCGCACCGATGCCCACCGCCAACCGCCCGCCGGAGAGGATGTCGATGGTCGCAAGCTGCTTGGCCGCCAGCACGGCCGGGCGATGCGGCACGACCATGACCGAAAGCACCAGGCCGATGGTCTTCGTCTTGGCCGCCAGCCAGGCCGTCTCGATCAGCTGCTCGTGCCGCTCGAGCCTGGCGCCGGCCGGGAATTCGCCGCTGTCGGTATAGGGGTAGCGGGCGGCGATATCCTTCGGGATGACCACGTGGTCGCTGATGGTGGCGTAGTCGAAGCCCATGGCCTCGGCCTCCGTCACGATCTTCAGCAGGGCGTCCGGCGCCGCCAGCGCCCCCGCCGTCGGCGCGTTGAAGCCGATCTTCATGTCCCGTCCCTCCCCCGTTGCGTGGCGCCCCACCTTGCCACAGGATGCGGCCGAAGAGCCCGGTTGGGCAAGGGTCGGGGCCAAGGGCGGGGGCACGGACAGATGGACACGGCAAGGCTGGAGCGGACGCCGCTCGCCGCGCTGATGGAGGAGGCCGCGGCGCTGCGGGATGCAGGCCATGGCCGGCTGATCAGCTATTCGCGCAAGGTCTTCATCCCGCTGACGCGGCTCTGCCGCGATGTGTGCCACTACTGCACCTTCGCCGAGCAACGCCCGCGGCCGGGCCATTCGCCCTATCTCTCGGCCGAGGAGGTGCTGGCCATCGCCCGCGCCGGCGCCGCCGCCGGCTGCACCGAGGCGCTGTTCACGCTCGGCGACAAGCCGGAACTGCGCTGGCCTGCCGCGGCCGAGGCCCTGGCCGCGATGGGGCATGCGACCACCATCGATTACCTGGTCGCCATGTCCGACCTCGTCCTGAAGGAGACGGGGCTGCTGCCGCACGCCAACCCCGGCGTGATGACGCGGGAGGAGATCCTGGCGCTGCGCGGCGTCAGCGCCAGCCAGGGCATCATGCTTGAAAGCGCATCCCCGCGCCTCTGCCAGCCCGGCGGGCCGCACCACGGATCGCCGGACAAGGACCCTGCGATCCGGCTGGAGACGATCCGCCTCGCCGGCGAACTGGCCGTGCCCTTCACCACCGGCATCCTGATCGGCATCGGCGAGACGCGGGCGGAGCGGATCGAGAGCATCCTCGCCATCCGCGACCTGCATGCGCGATACGGCCACATCCAGGAAGTCATCATCCAGAATTTCCGCGCCAAGGCAGGCACCAAGATGGTGCTGGCGCCGGAGCCGGACCTCGAGGAACTGCTCTGGACAATCGCCGTCGCGCGCATCCTGCTGGGCGCGGAGATGAACATCCAGGCGCCACCCAACCTCTCGCCCGGCGTCTACCAGCGCCTGGTCGCGGCGGGGCTGAACGACTGGGGAGGGGTCTCCCCAGTGACGCCGGACCACGTGAATCCGGAAGCGCCCTGGCCGCACCTGGAGGAGTTGGCTCGCCGGACGGCGGAGACCGGCAAGGTGCTGGTGCAGCGCCTGCCGACCTACCCAGACTACATCCGCGCGCATGGCCGCTGGCTGGCGCCCCGCATCGCCACCCAGGCGCTGCGGCTCTCCGACGCGACCGGCCTGGCGCGGGAGGATGGCACCTGGTCCCCCGGTGAACTCACGCCGCCGCCGCAGCCCCCCATTCGCCTGTCCAATGTCGACGCCGGCGTGGCGCGCATCGTCGAGCGTGCGACCTCCGGCGAGGGCATTGGCGAGGACGAGATCATCCGCCTCTTCGCCGCGCGCGATGCCGACTACGCCCACATCACCCGCGCCGCCGATGCGCTGCGCCGGGCGGTCAGCGGCGACACCGTGCGCTACGTGGTCAACCGCAACATCAACTACACCAACATCTGCACCTATCGCTGCAGCTTCTGTGCCTTCTCCAAGGGCAAGACGCATGAGGCGCTGCGCGGCACGCCCTACGACCTCGACCACGCGGAGATCGTCCGCCGCGCGGTGGAGGCCTGGGACCGCGGCGCGACCGAGGTCTGCCTGCAGGGCGGCATCCACCCGGACTACACAGGCGCGACCTACGAGGCGATCTGCCGCGCCATCAAGGCGGCGGTGCCGGGCATGCACATCCATGCCTTCTCGCCGCTGGAGGTGACGCAGGGCGCGGCGACGCTCGGCCTGAAGCTGCGCGACTACCTGCTGCGGCTGAAGGCGGCCGGCCTCGGCACCTTGCCGGGCACGGCGGCGGAGATCCTGGACGACGAGATCCGCAGCATCATCGCGCCCGACAAGGTCAACACCGCGCAATGGTTCGAAGTGGTCAAG
>JAIYAI010000052.1 GCA_027489135.1 Acetobacteraceae bacterium | reverse complement strand
GCGTGCAGGGTACGCACCGTGCCCTTCAGGTGCACGCGCTCGGGGATGATGTTGTAGGTCGCGCCGGCCTGGAACATGCCGACGGTGACCACGGCCGGATGCAGCGGGTGCAACTCGCGGCTCACCACGGTCTGCAACTGCCCGACCAGCGTCGCCGCCGCGACGATGGGATCGACGGCGAGGTCGGGATGCGCCGCATGGCCCGACTTGCCGCGCAGGACGATGTCGAAGCGGTCGGAAGCGGCCAACGCCGCACCGCGGACATAGCCGAACTTCCCCACCGGCAGATGCGGGTAGTTGTGGAAGCCGATGGCCATGTCGATGCCGTCCGCCGCGCCATCAGCGATCATCGCCTCGGCCCCCTCCAGCACCTCCTCGGCGGGCTGGAAGACCAGCACCACGCGACCCGCGATCTGCGGCGCCAGGTCCTTCAGCACCTCCGCGACACCGAGAAGCGTGCTGGTGTGGATGTCATGCCCGCAGGCATGCATCTTGCCGGCGACGGTGCTGGCGTAGTCGAGGCCGGTCTCCTCGTGGATCGGCAGCGCGTCCATGTCCGCGCGGATGGCGAGCGTCGGGCCCGGCCGCCCGCCCTCGATCACGCCGAGCACGCCGGTGCGCCCCACCCCGGTCCGGTGCGGGATGCCCAGGCGCGCCAGTTCGGCGGCGATGATGCCGGCGGTGCGCACCTCCTCGAAGGCAAGCTCGGGATGGGCGTGGATGTCGCGGCGGATCTCGATGAGGCGCGGCTCGATGGCGGCGACGGCCGCGCCGAGGCGCGGCCCGGGGTCGTTGGCGAACGACATGCGGCTTGGTTGACCTGTGCTGGAGGATTGCCGAGCAGGAAAGCCGGAAGGCCGGGCCGGCGCAAGCGGCGGGCCTGCAGGGCCTTTCGATCCCCGCACGGGGCGCCGAACTGACCCGCTTGCCGTGCATGACGGGAACATGTCATAGCGGAAAACTATTCCTGAACGGGGAGAGGCATGGCCGGGACGCCCATCGGACGCCGCGCGCTGGTGCTTGCCGTCGCATCGACGGCGGCGGTCGCCCCGGCGCGCCCGTCCCTGGCGCAGTCGCAGCCGATCCGGCTCGTCGTCCCTTTCGCCCCCGGCGGTACCACGGACCTCGTCGCCCGCATCGTGGCCCAGGCGATGGGCGAGCGGCTTGGCCAGACGATCCTGGTGGAGAACCGGCCCGGCGCCGGCGCGACGGTCGGCAGCCAGCAGGTCGCCCAGGCCGCGCCCGACGGCCAGACCCTGCTGATGTCCAACATCGCCAGCCAGGGCATCGCGCCGACGCTCTACCGGACGCTGCGCTACGATGCGGTCCGCGACTTCGCGCATATCGGGCTGATCGTGGAATCGCCCTCGGTCTGGGTGGCGAATCCGCGCTTCCCGGCAAAGACCCTGGCGGAAGTGGCGGCGGCGGCGCGTGCCGAGGGCCCGGGGGTGGACATCGCCTCCTCCGGATCCGGCTCCTCGAATCACCTTCTGATCGTGCAGTTCGGGCGGCTGACCGGGGCCAAGGTGAACCACGTGCCCTATCGCGGCGCCGGCCCGGCTATGACCGACGTGATCGCGGGCGTGGTGCCGATGATGTCGGACAGCCTGCCCTCCTCGGTCGCGCACCTGAAGCAGGGCTCGGTACGGGCGGTCGCGATGTCCTCGACGGCACGGCATCCGCTGTTCCCCGATGTGGCGACCTTCCGGGAACAGGGGGTGGATCTCGTCAGCACCTCCTGGTTCGGGCTGTTGGCACCTGCCGGCACGCCGGCGCCGGTGACGCAGCGCCTCGGCGCGGCGCTGCGCGCGACGCTTGCGGATCCCACCGTCGCTGCACGCTTCGCGGAGTTCGGCGGCACCGCCGGGTCGGGTAACGCGGAGGATTACGCGAGTTTCATAAAATCCCAGATCGCATACTGGGAACCGGTCGTCCGCGCCTCCGGTGCGCAGGTGGACTGACGCGGGATGCACGGCGAAGCCTTCCGCAATGTGGCAATTCCTTGTCCAGCCGCCACGCAGGGCGGGCGCGCGACGCGGGCGCGGAGGATGCGGCCACGGCGCCGCGGCGCCCATGCCGCGCTGCGGCATGCCGTGACGGCGGCTTGCGGCGCGCGCGGACGGATTGACCAGGGCGGCCCGATTGCGCTTTCTGGCGGGCGGCGTGGCCGAACAACAGGCCGGACGCCCCGTGGTTATGCCCGGTCGGCACGAGTCCCGGATAACGGGGGCCGCGGGAGGGACGGGTTGGTATCGACGCGGCCGGGACCGCGCGGGTGAGGGAGGCGGGGAAGGCTACTCCATGAAGATCAATGCAAAGGACATCGCCGCGAGCGTGTTCCTGCTGCTGGTGGCCTTCGTAGGCCTCTGGCTGAACCAGGACCATTCGCTTGGCACCGCGCGCCGCATGGGCCCGGGCTACATGCCCATGCTCGTGTTCTGGCTTGAGATCGGCCTGGCCGGGCTGGTGCTCATCTTCGCTTTCTTCAACGGGCCCGACCCGCTGCAGAAATGGACAAAGATGGAGACGGCCACCCTCGCCATCGGCGTCGCCGCCGGCTTGGTGATGTGGCAGCTCTCGCGTTTCTTCGGCCCTTATTTCACCCAGACCTACAACGGCATCGGCCTCGGCATGCTGGTGGGCTTTCTGGTGATCTGCTGGGCCCAGGGCTGGCGGCTGATCGGCTATATCTGCGCATCGATGTGCGTCTTCGCCCTCCTGCTCGAGAAGGGCGGGCTCATGCTGGCGCTGGTCGGCACGATCGCCGTCTGCGCGCTGGCAGAGCCGGAGCACCGTGCCAAGCCCGTCGGCGTGCTTGGGATCATGATTTTCCTGCTCGCGCTCTGCTGGTGGATCTTCATCAAGCAGCTGGATATCCGCGTGCAGGTCTTCCCGTGGTCGTGATGGCGCCGGCATAGGGATCGAACGTCCATGGAAATGATCGGCAACCTGGCGCACGGCTTCGCCGTTGCGCTCAACTTCACCAACCTGATCTTCGCGCTGATCGGCGCGCTGATCGGCACGGCCATCGGCGTGCTGCCCGGCATCGGGCCGGTGGCGACCATCTCGCTGCTGCTGCCCATCACCTTCGGCCAGCCCGCGACGACCGCCATCATCATGCTCGCCGGCATCTATTACGGCGCGCAGTATGGCGGCTCGACTACGGCGATCCTGCTCAATCTCCCGGGCGAGATCTCCTCCGTCGTCACGACGCTCGAAGGCTACAAGATGGCGCGCAACGGCCGGGCGGGTGCCGCCTTGGCCACCTCGGCGCTGTCGAGTTTCTTTGCGGGCACCGTGGCGACCATCCTCGTCGCCGCCTCGGGCCCTCTGTTGACCTCGGTGGCGCTCTCCTTCGGACCGGCGGACTACTTCTCGCTCATGCTGCTCGGCCTGATCATCTCGGCCGTGCTGGCGCAGGGCTCCGTCTTGAAGTCCGTTTGCATGGTCGTCCTCGGCGTCGCGCTCGGCCTCGTCGGCACGGACGTACAGACCGGCCAGCAGCGCTTCACCTTCGGCGTCCCGGAACTGTCCGACGGCATCGGCTTCGTCGCCGTCGCCATGGGCATGTTCGGCATCGCCGAGATCATCCTGAACCTGGAGCGGCCCGAGGCCCGGTCGGTGCTGAAGACCAAGGTCGGCAGCCTGT
>JAIYAI010000070.1 GCA_027489135.1 Acetobacteraceae bacterium | reverse complement strand
TGACCTTCCCCTCGGCGCAGGAAGCCGCGCTCGCCGTGCGCAACGGCCGCGCCGACGCCTATTACGAGAGCACCGCCGGCGTCGCCCGCATCACCACCGAGCTGTCGGACGTCTTCCAGGCCGTGGGCGAGATCTTCGAATTCGGCACGCAGATCGGCTTCGCGGTCCGCAAGGGCGATACGGCGATGGCGGCGGCGATCAGCGCCGCGCTGCAGAAGGTGGTCGCCGACGGCACCTATCTGAGGCTGATGGAGAAGTGGAACCTGCCGCGGGAAGGCAGCCTCTTCCCGCGCTGACGCGCCATGGATTCGCCCGAGCTGATCCTGCGCTACCTCTCCAGCGAGCGCTTCCTCTACGCCGCCTGGATGACGCTTGCCATCAGCCTCTGCTCGCTCGCCGGCGGCATGGCGGCGGGGCTGGTGGTGGCGCTGCTGCAGGAGGCGCGGCTGGCGGCGCTGCGCTGGGTCGCCATCCTCTACCTGTGGCTGTTCCGCGGCACCCCAGTGCTGTTCCAGCTGATCTTCGTGTTCAACGTGCTGCCCGGCTTCGGGATCGTGCTCTCGGGCTTCGGCTGCGCCGTGCTCGCGCTCTCCTTGAACGAGGGCGCCTACATGGCGGAGATCATGCGCAGCGGCATCCGCGCGGTGGGCTTCGGCCAGCGCCAGGCGGCGCGCGCGCTCGGGATGCGGGAGAGCCAGGTGATGCGCTGGGTGGTGCTGCCCCAGGCCATGCGCATCATCGTCCCGCCCATCGGCAACCAGTTCATCGGCATGCTGAAGCTCTCGGCGCTGGTGTCGGTGATCGCGGTCGAGGAGTTGCTGCTGGTGGCGAACCAGGCGGCGGCGGCGAATTTCCGCTACCTGGAGGCGCTGTCGGCCGCCGGCATCTACTACCTGGGCCTGACGACCATCTTCATGGCGTTGCAGGCGCTGCTGGAATCGGCGCTGCGGCGACGTGGGCGGAAGCCCCAAGGGACCTTCCTGCAGCGCTTCCTGGGTGCGACGGCCGAGGCGGGGCGGGTGCGATGACCGTCATCCTCGACGCCACCGCCATCCACAAATCCTACGGCACGCTGCACGTCCTGCGCGGCGTTGATCTCCGCGTCGTGCGCGGCGAGTGCCACTGCATCATCGGCCCCTCCGGCAGCGGCAAGTCTACCCTGCTGCGCTGCCTGAACCTGCTGGAGCCGATCCAGGACGGGCGCATCCTCTTCGAGGGTCGCGACATCGCCGCGGCGACGCGGCGGGAGGCGCCCGGCATCCGCGAGCGCATCGGCATGGTCTTCCAGAATTTCGAGCTGTTCCAGCACCTCTCGGCGCTCGACAACGTCGCCCTCGCACCAGTGCGCGTGCGCGGCGAGGCCAAGGCCCGCGCCCGCGAGCGCGCTGCCGCGCTGCTCGCCAAGGTGCACCTGCCGGACAAGCTCGACAGCTTCCCGGACGAACTCTCCGGCGGGCAGCAGCAGCGCGTCGCCATCGCACGCGCCCTGGCGATGGACCCGGCGCTGATGCTCTACGACGAGCCGACCAGCGCCCTCGACCCGGAGACGGTGGGCGAGGTGCTGCAGGTCATGCAGGAGCTGGCGGAGGAGGGCATGACCAGCATCGTGGTGACGCACGAGATGGGCTTCGCCCGCCGTGCCGCCGACCACGTGGTATTCATGGACGAGGGCAAAGTCGTCCACGCCGCGCCGCCGGAGGAATTCTTCGCCCCCGACACGCCGCTGCCGGACCGCCTGGCGCGTTTCCTCGGCCGCATCGCCCATTGATGCGCCGGATCCGCATCCTCGGCGTCGACCTCGCCTATCGCGACGGCATGGCGCTGCACACCGCGACCTCCGGTCCCGTGCCGGGGCTGCGGGAGATGCGGCTGGTGGTGGAGCAGGATGGCGGGCTGGCGGCGCTGGGCGCGACGCGGACCAACATCGCATACCTCACCGGCACGCGGGAGGCGGTGCTGGAGGCGGAGATCCTCGCTGCCGCGCCGCGCCTCGACTGGTCGCTGCCCTGGCCGGAGTTCATCGCCGCGCTGCCGCCGCTCTCGGCGCCGGCGCGCATGCTGTTCGAGATGGCGGCACAGGATGGCGCGGCGCGCGCGGCCGGCCTTCCGCTCGCCGTCGCACTGGGTGGCACGTCGGCGCCGGCGACGCATACCAACCAGACGCTCTTCTGGTGCGACGACGCCACGCTGTTGCGCCGGGCCGAGGCCTATGTCGCGCGCGGCTTCACCGAGCTGAAATTGCGCATCGCCGTGACGGAATTCGCCGACGATCTCCGGCGCCTGCGGCTGCTGCGCGACCGCTTCGGCGCCGCGATCCGGCTCTCGGCGGACGCCAATGGCCGCTGGACGGAGGCGGAGGCGACGCCGCGCCTCGCCGCCCTGGCGACGCTCGGCCTCGACTATCTCGAGCAGCCACTGCCGGCCGCGGACTGGGCGGCCTCGGCCCGCATCGCGGCGGCCTCCCCGGTGCCGCTGATGTTCGACGAATCCCTCTCCGGTCCCGCGACGATCGAGAAACTGGCGGACACCCGGGCCGTGCCGCTGGCACATCTCAAGCTGGCGAAGCTCGGCGGGCTGGATCGGCTGATGGCGGCGACGCGGCGGCTGCAGGCGGCCGGCATCGGCGTGATGCTGGGCCAGATGAACGAGGGCACGGTCAGCACCCTGGCCATCGCCGCCGCCGCCATTGCCACCCGTGTTGCCTTGCGCGAACTCTACGGCGCCGACGGCCTCGCCGCGGATCCCGCCGGGCTTCTGCGCTACGAGGCCGGCGCGCTGGTGCTGCCCGCCGGCCCCGGACTCGGCATCGCCGCGCATGACGACACCGGCTGCACCCTGCTCTGGGAGCATCGCGCATGACCCATCCGCGCGGCATCGACATGGCCTTCGACGCGGCGGAATTCGCCGCCCGCCAGGCGCGGGTGCAGGCCGCGCTCGGCGCCCGCGGCCTCGATGCCGCGGTCTTCACGGGGCCGGAGAACATCTTCTGGCTCTGCGGCCAGCAGACGCCGGGCTACTACACCTTCCAGGCCCTGGTGCTGCCGGCGCGCGGCGATCCCGTCTTCATCCTGCGCGCGCTGGAGGAGCCGAATTTCCTCCGCAACACCGTCATTGCCGACAGTGTCACCTATGGCGACGGCGAGGCCGCGGCGGAGGTGCTGGTGGCGACGCTGCGCGCCCGCGGCCTGGACCAGGGGCGGCTGGCGATCGAGAAGGGCGGCTGGTTCCTGACCATCGCGCTCTACGAGGCGCTGCTGGCGGCGCTGCCCCGCCCGCCCGGGGACGTGACCGGCCTGGTGGAAAGCCTGCGCCGCGTGAAGTCGCCGAGCGAGATCGCGGCCATCGAACGCGCCGTCGCGCAGTCCGAGGCCGGGGTGCTGGCCGGCCTCGCAGCGATCCGACCCGGCGCGTCGGAGAACGCCGTCGTCGCCGCCATGATGCAAGCCGCC
>JAIYAI010000199.1 GCA_027489135.1 Acetobacteraceae bacterium | reverse complement strand
CCTGCGATCCGCTACGTCGCCAAGAACATGCGCCTCGTTCTCCGCCTGATCGCGGAGATGATCCCGCGCGGGGCGACGCTGCTCGATATCGGCTGCGGCGATGGCGCGCTGCTGGCGCATGTCACGGCCGAACTCGGCGCCGATGCGCGGGGGATCGAGATCGACATGGCGGCGGTGACGGAAGCCGTGGCGCATGGCCTCGCGGTGATCCACGGCGATGCCGACAACGACCTCGCCTTCTATCCCGACGGCGCCTTCGACTATGTCGTGCTGTCGCGCACCCTGCAGGCGGTGGAACGCCCGCGCGAGGTGCTGCGGCAGATGCTGCGCATCGGCCGCCACGCCATCGTCAGCTTCCCGAATTTCGGCCACTGGAAGCTGCGCTGGCAGTTGCTGACCACGGGCCGGATGCCGATGACCGAGACCTGGTCCCGCCCCTGGCACGAGACGCCGAACATCCACCCCTGCACCATCCGCGACTTCTTCGACCTCTGCGCGCTGGACGGCTACGAGGTGGAGCAGTGGCTGGCGGTGGACGACGAGGGGCTGAAGGCGCCCTGGCGCCGCGCGCCGCGCCTGGCCAACCTGTTCGGCGAGCAGGCGCTGTTCCAGCTTCGGCGGCGCTGAGGGGCGTGGCGCGCCCTCGGTCGCCGGGCGCAAATCGCCGGTTAGCCTGGCTGCGCGCCACGTCGAGCGGAGAGCACGCCGTCGCCATGGCGCGCGGCGCCCATCCGGGCGCCCGGACCGGCACAGGAAGCCGGTCCGCAGACATCATGCCGTCATTCCGCCATCCACCGGCAGCGCCGCGCCGTTGACGAAGGACGCCTCGTCCGAGAGCAGGAACAGCGCGGCATTGGCGATCTCGTCCGGATGGGCGGAGCGCTTCATCGGGTTGGCGGCGCCGATGCCCTTGACCAGCGCCTCCACGTCGTTGCCGCGCGTCGCGGCCTGGTCGGGCCGCGCGACGAAGACGCGGAGCATCGGCGTATCGGTATTGCCCGGGCAGATCGCGTTCACCCGGATCCGCTCCGGCGCCAGGCGCCTGGCGAGGCTCCGCACGAAGCCGACCACCCCGAACTTCATCGCCGAATAGACCGGGCTCCAGGCCGAGCCCTGCAGGCCGGAGACGGAGGCGGTGAACAGCATCGCGCCGCCGCCACGCGCGCGCAGATGCGGGATGGCGGCCTCGGTCGTCACCAGCACCGTGCGCAGGTTCAGGTCCACCGCCAGGTCGAAGACCGCCATGTCGATGCCCTCGACCGCGGCCGGGCCAGGATGGCCGACATGGTTCCAGACGAAGTCGAGCGCACCGAAGGCGCCGGCCGCCTCAGCCACGATGTCGCGGGCGAAGCCATCGTCGCGGAGATCGCCCACCAGCGGGATGGCGCGGCCGCCCGCCGCCTTGATCTCCTCCACCACCGCGGCGACGCCGGCGGCGTCGATATCGGCGACGCCGACCGCCGCCCCCTCGCGCGCGAAGCGCAGCGCGCCGGAGCGCCCCATGCCGGAGGCCGCGGCCGTGACCAGCCCGACCTTGTCCTTCATGCGCATTGTCGTGTCCTCCCGGGGTGGATGCGGCGCTCAGGGATCTCCCGGCACGCCGAAGGCCGGCGCCGCCGAGGGATCGATCGCGCGGCGGACATAGTCCTCCTGCTGCGGCTGCCAGACCCGCCAGAGCGCGGCGAGGTCGGCGATCGGGTCGCCCTCGGTCCAGTCGACGCGGAGGTCGGCCAGCGGCCAGGCCTGGTCGCGCACCACCAGCATGCCGGCGGAATGCACCGGCCCCGCCTCCCCGCCCGCCGCCATGCCGGCCTGCATCGCCGCGACCAGCCGGTCACCGAGCGCCGCCGCGGGCATGGCCTCGAAGGCCGCGACCATGCGGTCCAGCACCGCGGTGCCGGAGAGCAGGTTGCCCGCCGCGGCGCAATCCGCGCCGATCGCCGCGCCATGGATGCCGAGCGCGCCGCTGCCGGAGAAGGCGACCGCCGGCCCCGTGCGCCCCAGCACCACAAGCTGGCGGTAGTCGATATGCGGGCTCTCGCGCAGGCGCTGCATCACCGCCGCCGCGTCCAGCCCTTCCGCCAGCAGCGCCAGGCCGCGCTGGCCAAGGCGCGGATCGGTGATGTTCTGCGCCGCCACCACGCCGACGCCGGCCCGCGCATGGGCGCAGCGCGCCGCGACGGCCGGCGAGGAGGAGGAGACGGCGATGCCGAACGCCCCGGTGCGGCCGCAGCGGCCGCTGATCGAGAAGGTCACGGCGTCAGTCCGGGATGACGGCGGTGGCGTCGATCTCCACCACCCATTCCGGCCGCGCCAGCGCCACCACGACCAGGCCGGTGCAGACCGGGTGCACGCCGCGGATGTATTCGCCCATGGTGCGGTACACGGCCTCCCGGTAGCGGACATCGGTCAGGTAGACGACCAGCTTCGTGACATGCCCCATCTCACCGCCGCATTCCTGCACGAGCTGGCGGATGTTCTGCATGACCTTGTGGGTCTGCGCGACGGCATCGCCGATGCCGACGGAGACGGAGGTGTCGAGGTCCTGCGGGCACTGGCCGCGCAGGAAGATGGTGGTGCCGCGCGCCACCACGGCGTGGCAGAGATCGTTGTCGAGCTTCTGCTCCGGGTAGGTGTCCTTCGTGTTGAAGGGGCGGATGCGGCGGTGGTGCATGTCGAAATCCTATGTTCGCGTGGGCCGATTCACGCCACTGCGCCTCCGGCGCTCCGGCGATCGGACCACGTCAACCGACCAGTTCGGCGGGGCTGCGATACCCGGCTTCGGCGACGACGCCGCCGCGCACCACGCCGGCGGCGGTCAGGCCCCAGAGATCGGCGACAGCCTCGGGCAGCGCGCGACTGTTCGGCACGGCGAGCCAGAGGCGATACAGCAGCCGCTTCCGCGCCGGCACCTCCTGGTCCACCAGCGCCGTGCGCGCGTGGTAGGTCACGTGGTTGTTGAGGAGCTGGATGTCGCCCGGCTCCATCCGGGTATGCAGGGCGAGTTCGTCCGCGAGGCTGTTGAGCAGGTCGAGCGCCGCGATCCGCTCCGGCGTCAGCCGCGGCACCTGTTCGAAGCGCTGCGCGGATTCGATGAAGCTGTGCGAGTACTGGCTGGTGAACCGGCCCTCGTGCACGCAGAAGATCGGGTTCACGTACCAGGGGTTCTCGCCGGGCCGCTGTTCCTGCTGGCGGCTGTAGAACCAGGGCGCGAAGAGCAGGTCGAGAGCCGCGGGCGCGCGCGCCAGCATCGCATTGTGGATGGCGGGCGAGGACACGATCATGCTGTCGCCGCCGGAGAGGGACTGCCGCACGCAGAGCAGCGCCACCACATCCGCGCGGTCCGTGTGGAACCGCAGCGGCGCGCCGGTGCGGTAGCCGCGGGAGCCGGGCTGGCCGAGCTTCTCCCCGGTATCCGTCACCTCGCCCAGCAGCTCGCCGCGCTTCGACTGGGAGACGGGCGTGCCGAGATGCCGGCCGATGCCCCAGAGCACGGCGCGAAGCAACTCGGGCTCGACTTCCGCTGCCGGCAGGCCGCGCAGGTTGACGATGCCCGGCCCCTCCTCGAGGTCGCGCTGCATCGCGGCGAGGCGCGGCGCGGTGACCGGCAGCGGGATATCCGCCGCGGTCATCAGCTCGAGCCGCTTGCCCGTCGCCAGCGCGGCGCGGGCGGCGCCGAGGAGTTCGGCGATCTCTTCCGCGCGCCAGTGCCAGATCCAGTCGCTGCGGGCCGCCATCTCCGCGCCGGTCCAGACCCAGGGTCCCGAAAGGGGCTCGCGCGCCATCGCAATCTCTCCGCCTTCGCCGCGGGAAGGCTAGCGTCGGCAGGCCGCGCGTGGAACCATTCCCGTGACCGCCGCCGGAGCCGCGCCCGATGCCGACCGCCTTCTTCCTGAACGGGCCGAACGCCAACCTCTACGGCCTCGACCCCTCCGGCACCTATGGGCGAGAGACCTTCCCCGATATCCGCGACCGCTGCCTGCTGGCGGCGGACCGCGCCGGGCTCGACCTCGATTTCCGCCAGACCAACGACGAGGGCATACTGATCGACTGGATCCAGGAGGCGCGCGACGCCGCCGACGGCATCCTGATCAACGCCGCCGGCCTCTCCTACACCTCGATCGCGGTGATGGACGCGCTGCTGATCTTCGACGGGCCGGTGCTGGAGGTGCACATGTCCAACATCCACCGGCGCGAGCCCTTCCGGCACAAGACCTACACGAGCCTCGCGGCGACGGCGCAGATCTGCGGCTTCGGGCCGCTCGGCTACGAACTGGCGATCGGCGAGATGGCGCGGCTCATCGCCGAGGGGGCGCGGCGATGAGCCGCATCGCGGTCGCCTTCCACAGCGGCGCCGACGATCCCGTCGCCTGGGGCGCCGCGCTGCGCGCCGCCCTGCCGGAGCTCGACTGGCGGGTGAGCCCCGACGGGCTCGGCGACCCGGCGGCAATCCAGGCCGCCATGGTCTGGAAGCCGCCGCCCGGCTTTTTCGCGCCGATGACGAACCTCAGGCTCGTCGTGAACCTCGGCGCCGGCGTCGACAGCCTGGTCGGGCGCGACGACCTGCCCGCGGTGCCGATCGCCCGGCTGAACGACCAGGGCATGGTGCAGCTGATGACGAGCTACGTCGTCTTCGCCGTCACCCGCTATGCCCGCGACATCCATCATTTCGAGCGCGCGCAGCGGCGCGGCGCCTGGGAATACCGCCATCCCCGCGCCCTGTCGGAGGTGCGGGTCGGCGTGCTCGGCCTCGGCGAACTCGGCGGGCCGGCCGCGGCGGCGCTGGCGGGCATGGGCTACGCCGTCACGGGCTGGTCGCGCAGCCCGAAGGCCATCCCCGGCATGCGCTGGGAGGGATCGCTGGATGCCGTGCTGGCGGGCAGCGAGATCCTGGTCGCGCTGGTGCCGCTGACGCCGGCCACGCGCGGGCTGCTGGGCGCGCGGGAACTCGCGCTGCTGCCGCAGGGTGCGAAGCTGATCAACGCCTGCCGCGGCGCCGTGGTGCAGGAAGCCGCGCTGCTGGCGGCGCTGCGCAGCGGCCGGGTGGCGGAAGCGACGCTCGACGTCTTCGACACCGAGCCGCTGCCGACCGGCCACCCCTTCTGGGCGATGGAGAACGTGCTGATCACCCCGCACCTCGCCAGCATCACCGTGCCGGAGAGCGCGGCGCAGGACGTGGCCGAGAGCATCCGCCGCGTCCTCCGCGGCGAGCCCCCGCTGCACGCCGTGGACGCGACGCGGGGCTATTGAGGACGGGTCAGAACCCGATCATCGCCGGCTGCAGCCCGAGCAGGTGCCGCCCGACATTGTGGTAGTGCGCCTTCCGCCCGTTGAGCTGCTGCGTCACCGTGCGCAGGTCGCGATACCGCCGCGCGAAGGGCCCGTCGTTGAAGATGCTGTGCGTGCCGGCGGCGTCGTAGAGCATCTCCGCCACCTCCCGCGCCGTGTGGATCGCATGCGTCGCCGCAAGGCGATAGGCGATGCGCATGTCGAGGCTGGCGCGCGGCTGGAGCTTCAGCTCGTCGAGGAAGCGCCGCAGCGTATCGCGGAAATAGAGCCGCGCGGAGGCCAGCTTCGCCTCCGACAGCGCCACCTCGTGCTGCACCACGTGGTTCTCGCGGATCGGGTTCTTCTCGTCGCGCGGGATCTTGTGCACGGCAAGCTCGATCAGCGCATCCAGCATGCCCTGCGCCAGGCCGAGCGCGATGGAGGCGAATCCGCCCGCCCAGATCTGGTTGGCGCGCAGCCGGTAGTAGGGATCGGGGTCGGGCGAATCGCCGTCGCGCACCCAAGTGTTCTCCGTCGGCACGAAGACCTCGGTCAGCCGATAGGCGTTGCTGCCGGTGCCGCGCAGCCCGATCACGTCCCAGTCGAACCAGATCTCCGCCTTGTCCTTCGGCACCTGAAAGGCGCGCAGCTCGCCCTTGCCGTCGGCCATCAGGCGCGGACTGCCATCGGCCTCCGTAACCGCCACGAAGCCGCCGATATGCGTCGCGTGCGGGCTGCCGGAGGCGAAGCTGCCCTCGTAGGAGACGACGTAGCCGCCCTCGACCGCGCGCATCGAGATGCCCGGTTTCGGCGGCCCCCAGCAGGCGACGCCCTGCGGCGTGCCCCAGATCGCTCGCGCTGCCTCCCGCGGCAGGTGCGAACTGCCCATGCCGACGCCGCTCGCCTGGTTGACGCACCAGGCGGTGCTGCCGTCGTGCCGCGCCAGGGTCTCGATCGTCGCCATGTAGTCGAGGGGGTGCACCTGCGCGCCGCCGATCGCGCGCGGCACCAGCATGCGGAACAGATCCGCGTCGTAGAGCGCCGCCAGCACCTCGGGTGCGAGGCAGTGCGCGCGGTCGCCATGGGCGGCATGCGCCTCGATCAGCGGACCGATGGCCCGCGCGCGGGCGGGATGGTCGGGCGGCGCTTCGGCCTTCAGGGCGAGCGACATCGTGGCTTCCTCCGCGCGGGTTTCCCCATTGCACGGACGGTCGATCGACCTGTCAACCGGGCGGACCGCCGGCGTCCTGCCGTCCCTCCAGATGCAGGAGCCGCGCAAACGTCAGAAGCAGGCCGATGCTTCCGGTGCAGAGGATCAGCACGAGCCAGGGCCAGGGTTGCATGCCAGCGCGGCGCATGCGCGGCAGGAGCAGCGCCCAGCAACAGCCGGCTGCCAGCAGCAGGTCGAACCAGATCTGGTTGCCCCAAAGGTTCCGCGTGTGCTCGGGCCAGAAGCCCAGCGGGCCTTCGATGCTGGCGGCGACGATGCTGAAGCCCAGGAATCCCGCAGCCAGCACCGCTGGCGGAACCCAGCCACGCCATGCGGCCGGCAAGGCGCCGCGCGCCATGAGCAGGATTGCGGCCGCCAGGGCCAATCCGGCAATCCAGGGCAACACGTGGGTGACGGGCATGCGGGGTCTCTCGCGTGGGGCTATACTGTGGATCGCTCACGGCGCCACGCCGGTTACGGGCTGCCTCCCGGCGCCGCTTCGGCCTAGGCTGCGCGGACCCGGCACCGAGACCGGGACGGAGGACGCCCATGACCCGCGCATCACGCCGCGCCGTGCTCGCTACGCCGCTCGCCCTCATCGCCCCGCCGGCCCTGGCGCAGCGCGACTGGCCGACCCACACCGTGCGCTTCATCGGCCTGTTCCCGCCCGGCGGCGGGACGGATATCCTCAGCCGCATCTGGTGCGCCCGCATAGCGGAGGTCACGGGCCAGCAATTCGTCGTCGAGAACCGCTCCGGCATGGGCGGCAACATCGGCACGGAGGCGATCGCCCGCGCCGCGCCGGACGGCCGCACCATCGGCCTCGCCAGCGTCGCGCCGCTGGCGATCAGCCCCTCGCTCTATGCCTCCCTGCCCTTCGACGTGAACCGCGACCTCACCTACATCGCCGGCCTCTGGCACCTGCCGAACCTGCTGGTGGTGACCAACGACCTGCCGGTGCGCACGGTCCCGGAGCTGATCGCGCTGCTGAAGGCGAACCCGGGCAAGTACACCTACGCCTCGGCCGGCGCGGGCACCTCGCTGCACATCGCCGGGGCGATGTTCGCCACGATGGCGGGGGTCGACATCACCCATGTCCCCTATCGCGGCGGCACCGGCGTGCAGATGGATCTCGTCGCCGGGCGCGTGCACATGATGTTCGACAACATCCCCTCGGCCAGCGTGCTGGCGAAGGACGGCCGCGTGCGGGCGCTGGCGGTGACGGGCGCGGAGCGCAGCGCGCTGATGCCGGAGATCCCGCCGATGAAGGACTTCCTCCCCGGCTTCGAGATCACCTCCTGGGGCGGCGTGATCGGCCCCGCCGGCCTGCCCCCCGCCCTGGTCGGCCGCATTGCCGCCCTGGCGAAGCAGGCGCTGCAGAGCGAGGAGGTGCTGCGCCGCTATGCCGAGGCAGGGGCCAGCCCCTGGCCCGCCGGGCCGGAGGAGCTGGCCAGTTTCCGCGCGGCGAACGAGCGGGCATTTGCGCCGATCATCAAGGCCTCCGGCGCGCGGGTCGATTGAGGCCCCGGCGGCGCGGGAATTGCTTGCCCGTTCAGGCACGGCACGGAGACACCCGCGATGCTGGACGCCCCCCTGCGCGGCCTCGGCGACAATGGCGGCCCGCCGCTCGAGGACGAGCCCGATCCGCAGGCATCCTGGCGCGGCTACTGCTGGCGAAAGGCGCATCGCCGCGCCTGGAAGACCCCGCCGCGGGAGATCGCGCTGCGCCGCCTCGCCCGCGCCGAGGAACTCGGCATGACCTACAAGGCCTATACGCTCGAGATCATGGAGCGCGGGCGCTACCTTTGATACCAAGCGCACGAAGGTTGCACCTTCGTGCCCTCAGGCGCCCGCGCTTCGCTTGGCTCGCCGCACTGGCGGCGGGCCGCAAGTCGGACCTTCGCACGCTGAGCATGAGCGCACGGCTTCCGTCCGAAGCCGGAACGCTGTAGCCCGCCGGCGTGCGAACGGAACTCACGCCCGTGCGCTCCTTCGCCGCACTCGGGGCGGACTGGGAGGCGCTGGAACAGGAAGCGCCCGCCGCCTCGGTCTTCCAGGGCTGGGGCTGGGTCGGCTGCCTGGCGGAGGAACGCTACCCAGACCCCGTGCTGCTGCGCGCGATCGACACGGACGGACGGCTGCGCGGCCTTGCGCTGTTCAATCGCCGCGCCGGCGGGCTGCATCTCGCCGAGAGCGGCGATGCCGTGCTCGACGCGCCCTTCATCGAGCACAACGCGCCCCTCGTCGCCGAAGGGCCGGATGCGGCCGCGGCGACCCGTGCCCTGCTGCAGGCGGCCTGGGCCGTCCGCGGCACCCGGCGCCTCGTGCTGAGCGGCGCCGCACCCGCCGTGGTAGATGCCGCGGGCGGCATGCCCTGGCGCCTGCAGGCCCGCGCCGCGCCGGCGGTGGACCTCGCCACCCTGCCGGCGGAGGGGCTGCTGCCCACCCTTTCCGCCAATGCGCGCTACCAGATCCGCCGCTCGCACCGGACACTCGAAGCGCTGGGCGGCGGGCCGCTGCGTCTAGAGACGGCGGCGATCGAAGCCGAGGCGCTCACGTGGTTCGACGCCATGCTCGCGCTGCATGGCGAGACCTGGCGCCGCCGCGGCATGCCTGGCGCCTTTGCCGATACCGCGGTGCTGCGCTTTCATCGCGCGCTCATCCCGCGGCTGCTGGCGCGCGGCGAACTGGCCATGCAGCGCGTGACCGCCGGCGCCGGGCTGGTGGTCGGCACCCTCTACAACCTGCGCCGCAACGGCCGGGTCTTCGCCTACCAGAGCGGGCTGCGCCAGCCGGAAGACCCGGCGAAGCAGAAGCCTGGCCTCACCTGCCACGCGCTGGCCATCGACGCGGCGCGGGCGGCGGGCGACAGGATCTACGACTTCCTCGCCGGCGATGCGCGCTACAAGCGCAGCCTGGCCAACACGGAGGCGACGCTGCTCTGGGCCGAACTGATCCCGCGCTGGTCGCCGCGCGGAGTGTTGGCCCGTCTTCTACGCCGCGACGCCACGGTCAGCGCCCCCGCAGCGGAATCTCCCTGAGCGCGAAGGCAAGGCAGAAGGACGCCGCGGCGATGCCGGCCGCGGCGAAGAACACCGCCGAGAAGGCTGCCTCCGCCCCCGGCACGACACCCCCCTTCGCCGCCTGCGCCAGCCCGCCTGTCGCGCCGATGCGCCCGAGCAGGATCGCCGAGAGCACCGCCACGCCGAAGGCGCCGCCCATCAGGCGGAAGAAGAACATGCAGGCGATGCCGATGCCGCCGTCGCGCGGGTCGAGCGCGTTCTGGATGGTCACCGTCATGGGCGAGAACTGGCAGCCGAAGGCCAGCCCCATGGCCAGGGTCACGACTGTGTCGAACAGCAGCGAATGGCCGAGCCCCACCACCGCGATCAGCAGGCACATCGCCGTCGCCACCGAGGTGCCGAGCAGCGCGAGGAAGCGGTAGCGCCCCGTCCGCCCCACCGCCTGCCCCGCGAGGAAGCTGCCGGAGACGCTGCCGAGGGTCATCGCGATCATCCGCAGCCCCGCCTCCTTCGCCGTCATCCCGGAGGCAAGCTGGTACGACAGCGGTACCAGCATGGTCAGCGACATCATGACCATGGAGGACAGTCCCGTGAGCACGATCGCCACGCTGAAGATCGGGTTGCGGAACAGGCCGATCGGCAGCATCGGCTGCGGCGCCACGCGCTCCTGCAGGATCAGCAGCACGAGGAAGACGAGGCCGACCGCGACCAGCCCCGCGACCTCGAAGGACAGGAAGGCCGCACCCTGCTGCACCTCGGAGATCGCCAGCAGCAGCGGCGTGCAGGACAGCACGATCAGCACCGCGCCGAGCCAATCGATGATCGGCCGCTTGCCCGGCAGCGGCAGGCGCCGCAACTGCACCCAGGTGGCCGCCAGCGCGGCGAGGCCGAGCGGCAGGTTCACCCAGAAGATCCAGCGCCAGTCGAGATAGTCGACGAAGAGCCCGCCCAGCACCGGCCCGACCACATTGGCCGTGGCGAAGGTGGCGGACAGATAGCCCTGCACCTGCCCCCGCTCCCGCGGCGGGTAGAGGTCACCCACCACCGCCAGCGCCACCGCGCGCAGGCCGCCGCCGCCGAGGCCCTGCACCACGCGCGCGGCGATCAGCATGGCCATGGATTGCGACAGGGCCGCAAGCGCGGCGCCCAGCATGAAGATGGCGACCGAGGCCAGCAGCATCGGCCGCCGGCCATAGAGGTCCGACAGCCGCCCGTAGATCGGCGTCACCACGGTGGAGGCGATGAGGTAGGCGGAAACGACCCAGGGCATCGCCTCCCAGCCACCGATGTCGCCGGCGATGGCCGAGAGCGCGGTGGCGACGATGGTCTGGTCGAGCGAGGAGAGGAAGAGCGCGAGGGTGAGGCCCGCGACGATTCCCTGCCGCTCGCGCGGCGCGAAGGCGGGGGGGGTGTCGGGGGCGGGGTCCGGTGCGTCGCGCAAGATACCCGCAGGCTAGCCGCCGGCGCCGATGCCGGCGAGGGGCCCCGGCCACCGCGTGGGCGGCCGGGGCCGGTGCCGCATCAGTTGTTGGTGGCGGCCATCGCGAAGGCGAAGTTCTCGTAGGAGTTCTCGGCCACGCGGAACCACTGGAACTGCTCGCCGCGCCAGGGGCGGTAGCTGTCCCAGACCTTCTTGAAGTTCGGGTTGCGCGAGCCGATGTCGTCGTACATCGCGTTGGCCTCGCGCCAGGCGGCCTGCATGATCTCACGCGGCCAGACGCGCAGCTGCGCGCCGCCGGCGATCAGCCGGCGCAGCGCCGGCGGGTTCCAGGCGTCCCACTTCGAGACCTGGTCGACATCGACCTCCGCGCAGGCGACTTCCAGCGCGGCCTTGTAGTTGGCCGGCAGCTTCTCCCACTCCTGCAGGTTCACGATGAAGCCGCCGCGCGAGCAGGGCTCCCAGAAGCCCGGGGCGTAGTAGAAGCGCGCGATGCGGTTCAGGCCGAGCTTCTCATCGTCGTACGGACCGATGAACTCGGCCGCGTCGATGACGCCACGCTCCAGCGCGGGATAGATGTCGCCCGGGGCGATCTGCGTCGGCACGGCGCCCATGCGCTCGAACAGCGAGCCGGCGAGGCCCGCGATGCGGAACTTCAGGCCCTTCAGGTCATCGACAGTGCGGACCTCGCGGCGGAACCAGCCGCCCATCTGGGTCCCGGTGTCGCCGAAAGGCATGAAGCGGGCGTTGAACGGCCGGAACATCTCCTGGGCCAGTTCCATGCCGCCGCCATAGCGCAGCCAGGCGGTCATCTGGCGGGCATTCAGGCCGAAGGGCACGCAGGTGAAGAAGGCCAGCGCCGGCTCCTTGCCGAAATAGAAGAGCGCCGGGGTGTGGCCGCACTCGATCGAGCCCTGCTGCACCGCATCCAGCACCTGCAGCGCCGGCATGATCTCGCCGGCCGGGAAGGGGGTGATGCGGAAGCGGCCGTCGGTGAGCTGCGCGACCCGCTGGCTCAGACGCTCGCAGCTGCCGAACAGCACGTCGAGGTTGCGCGGGAAGGAGCTCGGCATGCGCCAGCGGATTTCGGGGCTCTGGGTCTGCGCGAGCGCAGGCGTGGCCAGCGGGGCAATCGCGGCCGCGGCGCCACCGGCGGCGCCCAGGAAAAGACGACGGTCCATCAGATATAAGCCTCCCTATGCCGATGTTCAGAATCGGCGGCGGCGCTTGTTGCCAGGATGCGGGCGGAAGGAAAAGCGAAATCGCGAGGGATACAGGCGGGATTTGCATCGCCGCTTGCCTTTGTCCGTCGTCGCACGCTCGAATGCCGGCCGCACCACGACCTGGAGTTGCAGATGCCCCCTCCGAACAAGCCCGTACTTGTCACCGGCGCCGCAGGCGCGCTCGGGCGCGTGCTGGCGAAGGGCCTGGGGGAGCTGGGCTGGCGGCTCCGCCTGACTGACATCGCCCCTTTCCCGGATCCGCTGCCGGCCGGCGCCAGCTTCGTGCGCGCCGATCTCAACGACGGCGTCGCGCTGCTGCGCATGGCTGAGGGCTGCGGCGCCATCCTGCATTTCGGCGGCGTCAGCGTGGAGCAGCCCTGGGAGGTGGTGGCGGGCCCGAACCTGCGCGGCCTCTACCACGTGTACGAGGCGGCGCGGCGAGAGGGCGCGCGCATCGTCTTCGCCAGCTCCAACCACAGCATCGGCTTCCACGAGCGGCCGCAGGGCAACCAGGAACGGCTCGACGCCGACTGCGAATTTCGGCCCGACGGCTACTACGGCCTGTCCAAGGCCTATGGCGAGCTGATGGGTCGCATGTACTGGGACAAGCACGGGGTGGAGAACGTCAACCTCCGCATCGGCTCCTGCGTCGCGCGGCCGCTGAACAACCGCATGCTCTCCACCTGGCTGTCCTATCCAGACTTCGTGCGGCTCTGCGTCGCGGCGGTGACGGCGCCGCGTAGCGGGCACTGCGTCATCTGGGCCTGCTCGAAGAACGGCGCGAGCTTCTGGGGCGAGGACCATCGCGCCCGCATCGGCTGGACGCCGGAGGACAGCGCCGACGACTTCCGCGCCGAGCTTGCCGGGAAGAACCTCGGCGACGCGGTGGAGGAACGCTACCAGGGCGGCCCGTATTGCAGCATCGAGTATTCCCGCGCCGCGCCCTCCCCGCGCGACGCCTTCGGGCTGGACTGAGCGGCGTGCTCGACCTCGGCGCCGGCGACTGGCGGGCGCGGCTCTTGCCGGGGCAGGGGGCCGCGATGCCGCGGCTCACCTGGCGCGGCCGCGACGTGCTGGCGCCGGTACCCGACGATGCCGATCCGAATGCCAGCTTCGGCGGCGCCTTCCTGATGGCGCCCTGGACCAACCGGCTCGACCAGGGGCGGATCGTGGTGGGCGACGCGCCCTGGTGCCTGCCGGTAAATCGGCAGCAGGACCTGACCGCGATCCATGGCCTGGTGCGCGACCGGGCCTGGACGGTGGCGCATAGCGACAGGGGCTCCGCCGTGCTGACCTTGGCGCTGGATGCCGCGCCCTTCGCCTGCGACGTGCGGCTGGAGGTCGGATTGGCCGATGCAGGGCTCCGCCTGGCCCTGGCGCTGACGGCGCGCGGCGACCGGCCGCAGCCGCTTGGCCTCGGCTGGCATCCCTGGTTCGCCCGGCCGCCCGGCACGCGCCTCGGCTTCGCCGCGCGCTG
>JAIYAI010000552.1 GCA_027489135.1 Acetobacteraceae bacterium | reverse complement strand
GCCGTGCCGCCCGGCCGAGACCGAGCCATTCCGCCGGCGACAGCGCCAGCGCCCCGGCCGCCAGGGCCAGCGCCAGCGCTACCAGCGCCACCTGCGCCAGCAGGTGGCCGAGCGGCCCGAGCACGGAGTCGCCAAGGCCAAGCGCTACCTGCGCCACCACCTTGCCGCCGGCGCCGGCCGGGCCGGTCAGGCTCGGCTGCCCGGCTGGCAGCGGCGCCAGGGAGATGGCCGCCGCCGCCACCGGCAGGGCCGCCAGCAACAGCGCGATGCGCAGCGGGATCAGCCCGATGCCGCGATGCGTCGCCAGCCGCCAGGCCCAGGCGAGCAGCGCCAGCACGGGCAGGTAGGCGGCCCAGCCGAAGCCCTGCAGCAGCAGGTCCGACAGATGCGCGCCGAGCTGCCCGGCCAGGTTCGCCGGCGTCCGCGTCGTGGCGGTGGAGAGGGAGGGATCGGCCGGGTCGTGGCTGGCCAGGGCGACGAAGACGGCGAGGCCCGCGACGGCGGCCAGCAGGCCGACGAGTTCGGCGACGCGACGGCGCAGCACCGCCATGACGGCGGGCGAGGCGAAGCGGCGGAAGCCGGAGAGGGGCCCGCCCGGGCTGGGCAGGGCGCGGTCGGCGGTGCGCTGGGGCATCGGGGCTCGGCGTCTGAGAGATCGCCGCAAGCCTACACCGGAAATGACTGCGCCGGCAGGGTTTTCCTGCCGGCGCGTCGATCATTGCCAGGCTGTGTCAGGGCCGCGCCGGCCGGCGCGGGCCCTTGCGGATCAGAAGGCCCGGCTGAGCGTGAACAGCACCCGGCCGGCGCAGATGCGCTGGCCGCCCGTCGCCCGGTCCTGGATCGGGGCGCACTCGTTCTGGCTGATGTTCGTGCCGTACCACCCCACCGCGGCGGTGATGCCGTACTCGAACTCGCGCGAGATGCCGACGGCGTACCAGAGGTAGTCCGGCGTGCCGAAGCGGATGTTGTTCTGGATCCACTGGTAGCCGAGGCGCCCGAAGGCGGTGAAATCCCAGGGCAGGTCCACGTCGATGCCGCCCTCGAGGTAGTAGCCCGTCCCCGAGCGCCCGAAGAAGTTCGGCGAATAGGCGAAGGTGCCCATCAGCTTCACCGGCTCGAACTCGTAGGAGAGCTTCGCCATGATCTCCATGTACTCGTTCAGCTGGGTTCCCGGCGGCTTGGTCTGGCCCGGATAGAAGTAGCCGATCCAGCCGAGGTCGACCTCGACGGGGCCGAGCTCGAAGCGGTAGCCGGCGAGGACGTCGACTTCCTGGCGGGTGTCGTTGTAGGGGCTGCCGAGGAACTTCGCGTTGCTGATGAAGGCGCCGACATAGACGCCGCTCTCATGCTCGAAGTCGACAGTGCCCTGGGCGGCCCAGTTGTTGCGGGTCTGGCTGATGCCGCGGAACAGGTAGTCGTTGCTGACCGCGGCGAGGCCGGTGACGGTGATCCCGGTGCCCGGGATCAGGTAGCCGCCCGAGGATTCCTCGGCAGCCGGTGCCTCTCCTTCGGCGGGCGGCGCGGCGGCGGCCGCGGCCGCGGCAGCCTCGCGGGCGGAGGGCGTCTGGCCCGGCAGGCGCGGCTGGGCGCCGGGCAGCGAGTTGCCCGGCGTGACTAGCGGGCGGGGTGCCAGCCCGGTCGGCGCCTGGGCCGCGGCCGGAAGGCTCACCCCGATGGCGAGCAACGCAGCCAGTGCAGTCCCCGCGATGGTCTCCGTCAAAAACTTCATGCGTCCTATTCCCCCTTGGGCCTTGGCGCGACGAGACAGGCGTTCGAAGCGAAGCGGCGCGGCCCCGCTGGACCGCGCCGCCCCTAATCAGGCGATCCGCTCGCCGTGCTGCGTGACGTCGAGGCCCTCGCGCTCCTCCTCCTCGGCGACCCGCAGGCCGACGATCACGTCGGTGACCTTCAACAGGATGAAGGTGCCGATGGCGCAGAAGGCGAAGACCGCGACCGTGGCGTAGACCTGGATCAGGAACTGGTCCAAGGACCCGCTGTAGCCGGCCGGCGTCGCGGTGGTGGCGGAGAGCGCGCCGTAGGCGAAGACGCCGACCAGCAGGCTGCCCACGATGCCGCAGATGCCGTGCACGCCGAAGGCGTCCAGGCTGTCGTCGTAGCCGCACATCTTCTTCAGCGCGGTCGCACCCCAGTAGCCGGCGAGGCCCGCGACGCCGCCGATGATCAGCGCCGGCAGCGGCAGCACGAAGCCGCTGGCCGGGGTGATGGCGACAAGGCCGGCGACGGCGCCCGAGATCGCGCCGAGCACGCTGGGCTTGCCCTTGGTCGCCCATTCGGCGAACAGCCAGGTCAGCGCCGCGGCGCCGGCGGCGACCTGCGTCACCAGCATGGCCATGCCCGCGCGGGCACCCGCGCCGACCGCCGAGCCGGCGTTGAAGCCGAACCAGCCCACCCACAGCAGCGCCGCGCCGATGACGGCGAGGCCGAGGTTGTAGGGCGCCATGTTGTCATGGCCGTAGCCGACGCGCTTGCCGAGGACGATGGCGCAGACGAGGCCGGCCACGCCGGCATTGATGTGCACCACGGTGCCGCCGGCGAAATCTGCAGCACCCAGGGCGAAGATCCAGCCGTTCGGATGCCACACCCAGTGCGCGACCGGCGCGTAGATCAGGATCGACCACAGCACCATGAAGACGCACATGGCGCTGAACTTCATGCGGTCGGCGAAGGCGCCGGTGATCAGCGCCGGGGTGATGATGGCGAAGGTCATCTGGAACATCAGGAAGACCGTCTCGGGGATGGTCGTCGCCACCGCCGCGTCGCCGCTGCCGAGCGTGAAGGGCTTGTCCCAGCCGTCCGCCAGATGCATCAGCAGCACCTTCGAGAGGTCGCCGATCCAGGGACCGCCCTCGCCGAAGGCGAGGCTGTAGCCGATCACCATCCAGACCACCGTGACCAGGGCGCAGATCGCGAAGCTCTGCATCATGGTGGCCAGCACGTTCTTCTTCCGCACCATGCCGGCGTAGAAGAGCGCGAGGCCCGGGATGGTCATCATCAGCACCAGGGCGGTGCTGGTCAGCATCCAGGCGGTGTCGCCGGTGTCGATCTTCGGGCCGTCGTCGGCAAAGGCCGTCCCGGCCGTGGCAAGCAGTGCGGCGGCCGCGGCCCCCAGCACCCGTGCGGGCATCCTCATAAGGTCTTCCCTTGGCTGATTGTCGTCGGATTCATGCGGCAGTGCGGGACCGCCGCGTGGTCAGGCTCATGCGACGGCGTCAGAGCGCCGCCATGTCGGTCTCGCCGGTGCGGATGCGCAGCGCGCGCTCCACATCGATGACGAAGACCTTGCCGTCGCCGATCTTGTCGGTGCGCGCGGCCTTGGCGATCGCCTCGACCACCCCGTCCACGAGTTCGTCCGGCACGACGACCTCGATCTTGATCTTCGGCAGGAAGCTCACCTGGTACTCAGCTCCCCGGTAGATCTCCGTCTGCCCCTTCTGCCGACCGAAGCCCTTAACCTCGGTCACGGTCAGTCCCTGCACGCCGAGCGGGGTGAGCGATTCGCGCACCTCGTCCAGCTTGAAGGGCTTGATGAACGCCATCACCAGCTTCATCGGCCCCGGTCCCTCCTGCATTGCGATATCCGGCACCGGAGGCCTTCCAATTCCCGTGCCATCCCCAGGTGAGAGGGGCTGGCACGCCGCGGGCGCGCGGGCGAAATCGAGACTGCACAAAAATCAGGCTGACGCCGTCGGAACCGGCAAACAGGCAGCAGGTCTGTCATGGCGGGCACATTCGGGCCCGCCGGCTGGCGCCGCCCGGCCGGGGGTGGCATGCAGCGCGGGAAGGGCGCTTTGGAACGCATGATGGACACGGAGATCGAGGTCGCGGCCTGCATCATCGGCGCGGGCCCGGTGGGCGCGACGCTCGCCGCCAGCCTGGCCGCGGCGGGGCTGCCCGTGGCGGTGGTGGACGCCGCGCCGCTGCCGCCGATGGAACTGCAGGATTTCGACGGGCGCGCCTATGCCATCGCCCTGACCTCGAAGCGGCTGCTGGATGCCGCCGGCATCTGGGACCACCTGCCGGGCGCCCCCGGCCCCATCCACGCCATCCATGTCGCGGACGGCCGGCCCGGCGCGCCGCCCTCGCCGCTCTCGCTGCAGTGGCGGGCGGACGAGGTCTCCGAGGAGCCCTTCGGCTACATGGTGGAAGCACGGGCGCTGCGCGTCGCGCTGAACGCCCGCCTGCCGGGGATGGCCAATCTCCGCGTCTTCGCCCCGGCCCGGGCCGAGGTGGAACGGCGGGAGGACGGCGCCACCGTCACCCTCTCCACGGGCCAGCGGATCAGCGCCCGCCTGGTCGTCGCCGCGGAGGGGCGGAACAGCCCGCTCCGCCGCGCCGCCGGCATCCGGGCCACGACTCTCGACTACCACCAGATCGGCATGGTCGGTGCCTTCGCGCACGAGGCGCCGCACGACAACCAGGCGCTGGAGCAGTTCCTGCCGAACGGCCCCTTCGCGCAGCTTCCCTTGGCCGGTCCGGGCAATTTCGGCACGGCGGCCTATCCGCATGCCTCGGCCTTCGTCTGGGCAGACCGCACGGCGATCGCGCAGCGCATGCTGGCCCTGCCGGACGAGGAGTTCGGGCGGGAACTCAGGCGTCGCCTCGGCGGCCGGCTGGGCGCGATCCGGCCGATCGGGCGGCGCTGGTCCTATCCGCTCTCCGCCCTGCACGTGGCGCGCTGGTACGACACGCGCCTCGCGCTGGTCGGCGACGCCGCGCATGGGGTGCACCCGATCGCGGGGCAGGGGCTGAACCTCGGCTTCCGCGACGTCGCGGCGCTGACCGAGGAGGTGGTCGCCGCCTTCAATGCCGGTGCCGACCCGGGGGGCGTGGCAGTGCTGCGGCGCTACCAGGCGCGACGGCGGCCGGACACGCTGCTGATGCTGTCGGGCATGCACGCGCTGGAGCGGCTGTTCGGCAACGACTTCGCGCCGGTCAGGATCGCGCGGCGCATCGGCATCGCCGCGGTGGACCGCATCGGGCCGCTCAAGCGCGCCTTCGCGCGGCAGGCGATGGGGCTGGGGCCCGGGGTGACCGGCCTGCTGGCGGGGCAGCGGCTGGGATAGAGCCTACATGCGGCCCTGATCCGCCGGGCGCGCGCCCCCGCGCGCCTGGCTTCGCCGCACGCGCGGCGGGCGCCATGCGGCGCCTCGGCCCGGTCAGGACACCGGGCCGCCGGCATCATACCCCGGTCCAGTCGCGCAGCGCCCCGCGCATCGCCTGCTGCACCGTGACGCCGGCATCGGTCATCGCCTCCGCCGCGTACCAGTGATCGCGGCCGGGGATGCGGACCAGACGCGCGTCGCAGCCGTGGTCGCGCATCGCCGCGACCATCGGTGGGGCGCCGTCGCGCAGGTAGGCGATATCCTCCCCGGCCACGATCATCAGCAGCGGCGGGTGCGCACCGCCCGGCGCCATGTGGGCGGCGACGTCCTCCTCGGCCATCAGGCCGGAGAGCGAGAGCACGCCGATGCAGGGCACGCCTTCCGCGTAGGCCGCATAGACCGCGGCGCGGCCGCCGGCCGACCAGCCGCCGAGCACCATCCGGGCAGGGTCGACACCGAATTCGGCGGCGCGGGCGGCGACGGCGCGGGCGGCGGCGGCCATGTCGTCGATCGCGGCCTCCACCACCCCGGCCATCTGCCGCGGCGTCGCCGGGGGCAGGCCCATGATCTCCCGGACCTGCTCGATCCGGCCCATCGGCACGGCATCGGGGCGGGTCAGCACCGGCGTGGTGCCAGGGTCCGGGTCGTCACCGGCGAGGCGATAGGCAATGGAGAAGCAGGCCAGACCTTCCTCCGCGAAGCGGCGGCAGTACTCGGCCATGGCGGTGTTGGGGCCGAAGCGGCCGGCGGTGGGGAAGCTGTCGTCCTCCTTCGAGCCGCGATGGAAGGCGCCACCGAAGGCGAGCACCACGGCCGGCACGGGATCAGCGGTGGTCTCGGGCAGGTAGGCGTCCATGCGCAGCGTGGTGCGGCGCGGCGTGCCGTGATGGCCGATGCCGGCCTCGGCATAGGGGATGTCCCGGATCACGCGCATCACTCCACCTCCACCTTGGCGGCCCGCGCCACCTCGCCCCAGGCCACCACCTGCTGGCGGAAGCGCGCGGTCCATTGCTCCGCCGAGAGCGGCGGGTCGATCGGGATGGAGGCGCCGGCGACGATCGCATCCCGCACCCGGGGCTGCGCCACGGCCTGGACGAAGGCGGCGTTCAGCCGGGCGACGATGGGCGCGGGCGTTGCCGCGGGGGCGAAGACGCCGTGCCAGCCGACCGCGTCGAAGGGCAACCCGGCCTCGCGCAGGGTCGGGATGTCGGGGAAGGCAGGCGAGCGCTGCGTGCCGTTCAGCGCCAGCGCGCGCAGCCGACCCGCGGTCAGGTGCGGCGACATCGCCACGGCATCGAGGATGGCGAAATCGAGCGCGCCGGAGATGATGTCCGGGAAGGCCTGGGCGCTGATGCGGTAGGGCACGTGGGTCATGCGGTTGCCCGCCTCCAGCCCCATGCGCTCGCCGATCAGGTGCGGCGGCGTGCCGATGCCGAAGCTGGCATAGCTGACCCCCTGCCCCTTCGCGCGCGCCAGCGCCATCAGGTCGGCGAGGCTACGCAGCGGACTGTCCGGCCGCACCACGACGATGACGGGCACCGTCGCCAGCAGCGCCACGCCGGTCAGGTCGCGCACGGGATCGAAGCTGAGATGCTTCAGCACGGAAGGCGAGATCGCCAGCGCGCCGGCGGTCAGCAGCAGGGTGTAGCCATCGGCGGGGGCGCGCACGACGACCTCGGCGCCGGTATTGCCGCTGGCGCCGGGGCGGTTCTCCACGATCATGGGCTGGCCAAGGATCTCGCGCATCGGGTCCGCGACCAGGCGCGCGACGATGTCGCCGCCGCTGCCGGCGGAGGCCGCGGCGACGAGACGCACGGGCCGGTCCGGGAAGCCGGGCTGGGCCCGGGCGGCAAAGGGCAGCACGAGGGCGGCGGCGAGGGCGCGGCGGGAGAGGGCCATGGACGCAGTCTCCGACGTCGCGGCGGGATGCGCCAGGGGGCGTCAGAGGCGCGCCGCGATGCCGCTCTGCTCCAGGAAGGCGCGCGTGCGCGTCCCCTGCGACTGCGGCAGCGCCATGAAGAGGCGCAGGTCCACCGGGTGGTCGATATCCATGGCGATGCCGGGTTGCGGCACGATGACGGGCTCCAGCCCCTGGCGCCGCGCGGCGTCGAGATGCGGGAAGTAGCTGTCGTCGCCGAAGCGCAGCGGCACCGCATCGGGCGGCGAGAGCAGCACGGCGTTGGAGCCCTTCTCGTCATGCGCCGGCGCGATGGTGAAGCCAGGGCCGTCGCCGGGATGCGCGGCCAGCACCGCCTCGATCTCGGCGGGTGTCACGGCGGGGATGTCGCCCGGCATGGTGATCATGCCGAAGCGCCCCTCCGCCAGCAGCGCGCGGATGCCGCCATTGACGCTGCCGGTGTGGCCATCCCGCGCGCCGTCGGTGACGACGCGGGCGCCGATGCGCTCGGCCTGTTTCCGCGCCCAGGGGTCGAGCGTCACCACCAGCAGGCCGGCGAGGCCGCGCGCGGCGGCGACGGCATCCAGCACCTCGGCGATCATGACGCGGGCCAGGGCCTGGCGTTCCGCCGGCGTCAGCAGGGGCGAGAGGCGGTGCTTCGCCCCCTCGAGCTCCTTCACCGGGATCACGGCCCAGATGTCGCGGCTCATCCGCGCAGGCTGTCCGCGAATTCCAGCACCATGCGCGCCAGCGCCTCGCGGTCGTCGAGGGTCTTCATCAGGGTCTGCGCCAGCGCGACGCGCGGCCCGCGGATGCGCGTGGCCTCCCCGGCATCCACGGCGTCCATCACGTAGCCGTCCAGCAGGTCACCATAATGCGCCGCGACGCCGGAAGCGGTCGGCGCGCCAAGGCCGAGTTCGGCGAACATCTTGGCCGTCGGCCCCTTCACCGCCGCGCCGCCGATGATGGGCGAGACGGCGACGACCGGCGCGCGGCAGGCCGCCAGCGCGTCGCGCACCCCCGGCACCGCCAGGATCGGGCCGATGCTGATGAAGGGGTTGGACGGGCAGATCACCACGCTGCGCAGCGCGGGATCGGCCAGCGCCGCCAGGAATTCGGGATGCGGCCGCGCCGTCGCGGCGCCAGCGAAGTCCAGCGCGCGCACCGTCGGCCCGGCCTGGCGGCGCACGAAATAGTCCTGGAAGTCGAGCCAGCCCTGCTCCTCGGTGCGGACGCGGGTGCGCACGGGGTCGTCGCTCATCGGCAGGATGCGCGCGGCGATGCCGAGGCGGCGACGATGGTCGTCGGTGATGGCGCTCAGCGTCTCGCCCGCGCGCAGGCGCCGCGTCCGCTCGACATGCGTGGCGAGATCCCGGTCGCCCAGGCGGAACCAGGTCTCGCCGCCGATCTCGGCGAGGGCGGCCATGAAGTTCCAGGTCTCGTCGCGGCGGCCCCAGCCGGTGGCGGGGTTGTCAACGCCGGCCAGGGCGTAGGTCAGCGTGTCGATGTCGGGGCAGATGGTCAGGCCGAGATGCTCGAAGTCGTCGCCCGTGTTGGCGACCACGCGCAGGTCCTCGTCCGGCAGCACGCGCGACAGGCCGAGCGCCAGCTTGGCGCCACCGACGCCGCCCGACAGCGCCAAGACGAAACTCATGGCAAGCCCTCAGGCGCGTCGTGCGGGACGCACGCCCCCGCATGGGCGGCGACGCACAGAAGCGCTTGCGGCCCTGCGGGCCGAAGGGCGCAATCCCTCACCGGAACAGGTCCTCCTGCGGCGGCCGGACAAGCTCCGCGGCGTCGGTGGCCGGGACATCCCAGCGCAGGCCGCGCAGCAGCACGACGGGCTGCGCCTCCGCCGCCTGGCCCTGCACCAGGGATGCGGCGGCGGCGATCTCGTCGGCGAAGCCGGAGATCGAGACCTGCAGGCTGCGCCCGAACAGGTCGGGCCGGCCGCGCAGGTCCAAGAGCCCGGGGATCCCCGCCGCGCCGATCGCGACCCCGCAGGTGCCGCGGCGCCAGGCGCGGCCGAAGCTGTCGTTGATCACCACCGCGAAGCCGAGGCCGGGCGCCAGCGCGTCCCGCAGCCGCGCGGCGCTGGCATCGGGGTCCTCCGGCAGCAGAAGCACGCGCTCGACGCCGTCTTCCGGCCCGACATTGGAATGGTCGATGCCGGCATTGGCCATGATCCAGCCGCGCTTGTGCTCGACGATGATCAGGTTGGGCCGGGCGCGCACCACGCGGACGGATTCGCGCAGCACGATCTCGACGAAGCGCGGGTCCTTCAGCGTCTCGGCCCCCAGCAACTCGGCCTCGGCCGAGGGCGTGACGGAGGGGACCTCGACGATCCGTCCCTCCGCCTTGGAGACGATCTTCTGCGCCACCACCAGCACGTCGAAGGGCTGCAGCGGCAGCAGGCCGGCGCGCTCCAGCCCGGCGCGGATCAGGCCGGCCAGGTCGTCGCCGGGCCGCACCATGGGTAGGCCCGGGACGGCGCGGATCTCGACCCCCGACAGCGCCATGCCGCTCAGCCCAGCAGCGCCGCGACCGGCAGCGCGAGGCCGGGCGGGTCGAGCGCGATGGTGTCGCCCTGTGTCAGGATGCGGGACTCGATCACGGCATCGGGGGCAGGGCGGCGGTGATGGATGACGCGGCGCCGGTCTAGCATCACGATGAGGTAGTGCCGCAGCGACGGCATGGAGAGATACCCATCGAACTTCATGCCGAAGTCGAGGCGGGCCGTGCTCGGGGAGCCGATCTCGACCACCACGAGCGGATCGTGGATCAGCACGGTGTCGCCCGGCAGCGGCGGCCCGCAGCGCATGACCACATCCGGCTGGAAGGCACGGTCCTCGGCCACCCGGACCATCGGCCCGTCGATATAGGCCTGGCAGGTCAGACCCGCGGCGTCGATGGCCTGCCTTAGCGCCAGCCAACCGTGGGCCTTCGCCGCCGCATGCGCCAGCCGTTCCGGCGCCATCAGCACGGGCGTGCCGAATTCCAGCTCATACCGCTCGGTCTCGGCCTGCTCCTCGTACCAGCGGAGGAACGCCTCGACGGTCATGCGGGGGGGCGCCGCCTGGGCCTGGGACATGGTCTCAGCCTACCGGAAGCGCGGGCCCCGCGACAGGTCAGCCGAAGCGCTTGCGCAGCCGGGGCAGCACCTGCTCCCCGTAGAGCTTCAGGAAGCGCGCCTGGTCCGGGCCCGGGGCATGGAAGACCAGGTGGTTAAAGCCGAGGTTCACGTAGTACGCGATCTTCTCGACCTGCTCTTCCGGATCGTTCGAAACGATCCAGCGCGACGCCGCCCGCTCCAGCGGCAGCGCATCGGCCAGGCGCTCCATCTCGGCCGGGTCCTCGACCGACATCTTCTCCTCCGGGGAGAGCGCCAGCGCCGCCCAGTGGCGGGTATCCTCCAGCGCGCGCTGCGCGTCTGTGTCGAAGCTGACCTTCACCTCGATCATCCGCTCGTAGCAGCCCTTCTTCGTCGCGGCGGCGTCGAGGCCGGCCTGGACGTTGGGCAGCAGCGTTTCTGTGTACAGTTCCGGCTTCTTGCCGCTGGTGCAGATGAAGCCGTCGCCGCTGCGTCCGGCATACTTGGCGACCAGCGCCCCGGCGGCGGCGACGTAGATCGGCACGGGCGCCTTGGGGCGGTCGTAGATCGTCGCCTTCTCGGTCTTGTAGTACTGGCCCTCGAAGCTCACCCGCTCCCCGGTCCAGAGCTGGCGCATCAGGGTCACGGCCTCGCGCATGCGGGCGAAGCGTTCCTTGAACTCGGGCCAGGGCGCGCCGGTGGAGGGGACCTCGTTCAGCCCCTCGCCGGTGCCGATGCCGAGGATGACGCGGTTCGGGAACATCGACCCCAGCGTGCCGAAGGCCTGGGCGACGATGGAGGGGTGGTAGCGGAAGGTCGGCGTCAGCACCGAGGTGCCCATCACCACCCGCTGCGTGCGCGCGCCCAGCGCACCGAGCCACACCAGGCTGTTCGGCGCATGCCCGTCCGTGTGCTTCCAGGGCTGGAAATGGTCGGAGATGAAGACGCTGTCGAAGCCGCACTGCTCCGCGAGGACGGAGAAGTCGAGCAGCGGACCCGGGGCGAACTGCTCCGCCGATGCCTTGTAGCCGAGCCTGAGCATGGTCCGTTCCTCCGCCCCTGATCTGTCGACAGGGAAGGTAGTGCGGCGCCCCCGGGTCGTCACCCCGGGCCTATTGGGGGGTCTCGGCCGGCTCCGTCGCACGCATCGACGGGCGCTGCCGGAACCCCTCGTACCAGGCCCCGAGCCGGGGCGCCGTTCCGCGCCAGGCATCGTGCCCGTAGCGCCAGTCGACGAAGCCGCAGGCGCAGGCGGTGGCGATCTGCGCGAGGTCGGGTTCGGCGCCGAAGCGATCGACCATCGCGTCGAGGGCGGCGAAGCAGCGCAGCCCCCGCGCCTGCATCTTGGCGATGAAGGCGTCGGACCGCTCCGGCGGGTGGCGGAGCGTCTCGGCGCGGCGGAGGATCTGCGCCTCGAGGCAGGCATTGGCGATGGCCACCGCCTCCATCATGCGCCAGCGCGCCGGGCCCTCCGGCGGCAGCAGGCGATGCCCGCCGTATTCCGCGTTGAGGTACTCGCAGATCACCTGGCTGTCGGTCAGGCGCATCCCGTCCTCCGTCACCAGCGCCGGGATGCGGCCCACGGGCGTCGCGGCGGCGAAATCCGGCGCGAAGGGCACGGTCTCGGTCGCCCAGGAATGCGGCCAGCGAGTCTGGATCTGCTCGAAGCGGTCCGCGATGCCGAGTTCGAGGATGGTGACCACGACCTTGCGCACGAAGGGTGAGGCCGGGGTCCGGAACAGCTTCATCGTCATGCCTTCTTCTCCCACCCCCGCGGGCCCTGCTGCCAGTAGCTGAGGCTGTGCCCCGCCGCCTTCGCCACCCGCCAGCGCTGGCGCGCCGCGGCCACCGCCGACTCGTCATTGCCGTCGAAAAGGTCGAAGACCCGGTCGAAGGCGTCGAGCCGCGCACTCTCCGCGCCATCGACCAGGAACAGGAAGCGCGCCCCGTTCGGCGCGCCCTCGGCCGCCGCGTCCTCGGTCGTCAGCCAGATCGGCTGCAGCGCGGCCTCCCCCAGCGGCCCGGCGTGGCGCGGCGCGCCATGCGGCAGCCAGTCCGGATCCGGACAGATCCAGAGCGCGTCGTCCAGCGCCGCCAGCCGCTCCGGCCCGCCGCAGAGCACCATGGCGCGGCCCTCGGCCGCCAGCACCCGACCGAGCAGCTTCGGCAGCGCCTGGTCCAGGGCCATGCGGGTGAGGTGGTAGAAGCCGATCTCGGCCGGCACGGGTGCGCTCTCCTCGGGGTCAGGCCGCGGCGTAGGCGGCCATCAGCGCGGGCAGGTCGTCCATGCCCGGGAAGCCCTCGTACTTGTGCGGCGCCGGCGTGGTCGCCCAGGGCAGCCTCTCGCGCGTCATCGTCTCCATGAACGGCACGAACCAGGCGTGGTCGTCGAGCACGGCGGGGCGGAGGTTCAGGAAGGCCTCCACACCCGTGATGCGCGTGAACATCCAGGTCTTGCAGCGCGGGCAGAACTGGTGCGCCAGGTCGGGGCCCTGCGCGCCGCCCGTCACCGTCTCCCCCGCCGTCACGCGGAAGCCGCTCGGCGGCACCATGGCGGTGAGGGAGAAGGCGCTGCCGCTCATCCGCTGACAGCCGGTGCAGTGGCAGGCGGCGGTCAGCAGCGGCGCGGCGGAGAGTTCCACCCGCACCGCGCCGCAGCGGCAGCCGCCGGGCAGCGGCAGGTGCCGCGGCCTCATCCCTCGTAGTTGTCCGCCACCAGCCTATCGAGCAGCCGGACGCCGAAGCCCGTCGCGCCCTTCGGCACGATCGGATGATCCTTCGTCGCCCAGGCCGTCCCCGCGATATCGAGATGCACCCAGGGCCGGTCCTTGACGAAGCGCTGGATGAAATGCGCCGCGGTGATCGACCCGCCGGGGCGGCCGCCCACGTTCTTCATGTCCGCGATGTCGGACTTGATCTGCTTGTCGTAGGCATCGCCGAGCGGCATCCGCCAGCAGGCCTCGCCGGTCGCCTTGCCGGCGGCGGCGATCTGCTCGGCAAGCTGGTCGTCATTGGCGAACATGCCGGCATGCTCGTGGCCAAGCGCGATGATGATGGCGCCGGTCAGCGTGGCGAGGTCGACCATGAAGCGCGGGTCGTACTTCTCCTGCACGTAGCCGATGACGTCGGCGAGGACGAGGCGACCCTCGGCGTCGGTGTTGATCACCTCCACCGTCAGGCCGCTATAGGTCTTCACCACGTCGCCCGGCCGCTGCGCGGTGCCCGACGGCATGTTCTCGACCAGCCCGACCGCGCCGATCACGTCGACCTTCGCCTTGCGGCCCGCCAGCGCCGCCATCAGCCCGATCACCGCGCCGGCACCGGCCATGTCGAACTTCATGTCCTCCATGCCGCCCGCGGGCTTGATGGAGATGCCCCCCGTATCGAAGGTCACGCCCTTGCCGATGAAGGCCAGCGGCTTCGTCGCGCCCTTCTTGCCCTTCGGCCCCGACGCGCCGCGCCAGTGCATCAGCACCATCCGCGGCTCCCGCGCACTGCCCTGCGCCACGCCCAGCAGCGCGCCGAAGCCGAGCTTCTTCATCTCCTTCAGGCCGAGGATCTCGACCTCGACGCCGTACTTCTCGAGCGCCTTGCAGCGCTCCGCCATCTCCTCCGGGTAGAGGACGTTCGGCGGCTCCGACACCAGGTCGCGGGAGAGGAAGACGCCCTCCGCCAGCGCCGCGCGTGGAACCCAGGCGGCCTTGGCCGCGGCGGGATCGGCGACGGCGATGGCCACGCGCTCCAGCTTCGGCTTGTCCTCCTCCTTCTCCGTCGTGCGGTAGCGATCGAAGCGGTAGCTGCGCAGCGTGAGGCCGAGGCCGAGCGCCGCGGCCTGGCCCGGCGTCATCGCCTCCGCCGCCACCACCGCCTCGCGCTCCGCGCTGACCATGGGGCAGATCGCGCCGCCGGCATTCTCCGCGCCGCTCTCCGTCAGGTCAGCCGCCTTGCCGAGGCCGAGCACGACCACCTTCGACGGCCCCTGCGGCCCGGCCGGCGCCCAGAGCGTCAAGCTCTGCCCCTTGCGACCCGTGAACTTCGCCGCCACCAGCGCGCGGGAGAGCGCGCCGCCCGATGCCTCCTCCAAGGCGGCGCGCAGCGATCCCGGCGCGGCCTCCGTCTCCTCGGCCACCGGCAGCACCAGGGCGCCGGAGCGCGGCAGGGCGGGCTTCACGAAGGCGATATCGGGCATGGAAGACGGTTCCGGGCTGGGGGCGGCGCCCAGGATAGCACCCGGCCGGCCCGCCGCCATGCTGGCGCGGCGCGGTCTCCGATGGGAACCGCCAGCCGGCCGAACGCACCCCCGAGGGGCGACAGCCGGCTGGCGAGGCACGGCCCCGGGGGGCTAAACCCGGCGCATGACCGATGATGCGCTCCTCGACCTCGCCGCACGCCTCGCGGCGCAGGCCGGCCATGCCATTCTCGGCATCCGGCGCGCCGGGAATGTCCGCGTCGATCACAAATCCGATCGCAGCCCCGTCACCCAGGCCGACCGCATCGCCGAGGCGCTGATCGTCGAGGGGTTGCGCGAGCACGCCCCCGGCATCCCCGTCGTCGCGGAGGAGGAGTTCGAGGCCGGCGTGCGCATCGACCCCGCGCCCCGCTTCTGGCTGGTGGATGGCCTCGACGGCACGCGCGGCTTCGCGGAGGGGGGCGACGAATACGCCGTCTGCGTCGGCCTCGTGGTGGACGGCCGCGCCCATCTCGGCGCCCTCGCCCTGCCTGCCACCGGGGAGGTCTTCGCCGGCTGCACAACCCTGGGCACGGCCTGGAAGGGCAGCATGACCGCCCCCGGCCGCACGCCGATCCGCGCCCGCGCCACGGCGCCGCCACAGGGGCTGACGGTGCTCGCCAGCCGCCGCCAGGCCGATGACACGCGCCTCTCCGCCTGGCTCGCGGGCCGCAGGATCGCGCATGTCGATCCCGCCAGTTCCGCGCTGAAATTCTGCCGGGTGGCGGAGGGCCGGGCCGACCTCTACCCCCGCCTCGGCCCCACCATGGAATGGGACACCTGCGCCGGCCAGGCCCTGGTCGAGGCCGCGGGCGGCGCGGTGGAGACGCTCGCCCCCCGCGCCGCCCTGGCCTACGGCAAGCCGGGCTGGCTGAACCCGGCCTTCATCTGCCATGGCGGGGTGCCGGCGTGACGGAGCTGCTGACGCCCGCCGACCTCTCCCGCGCCGCGGCGCTGCTGCGGGCGGGCGCGCTGGTCGCCTTCCCGACCGAGACGGTCTACGGCCTCGGCGCCGACGCCACCGACGGCCGCGCCGTGGCGGGCATCTTCGCCGCCAAGGGCCGGCCGCATTTCAACCCGCTGATCTGCCACTATCCCGATGCCGACGCGGCCTTCGCGCATGTCGTCGCCGATGAGCGCGCCCGTGCCCTCGCCGCGCGCGTCTGGCCCGGGCCGTTGACCCTGGTGCTGCCGCGGCGGCCGGACTGCCCGGTGGACCTCCTGGCCGGCGCCGGGCTGGAGACCCTGGCGGTGCGGGTGCCGGGGCACGCCCTGGCGCTCGACCTGCTGCGCCTGGTGGGGCGACCGGTCGCCGCCCCCTCCGCCAACCGCTCCGGCCAGGTCAGCCCGACCGAGGCGCGGCACGTGCTGGAGGAACTGGGCGGGCGGATCGCCGCGGTGATCGATGGCGGGGCCTGCACGGTGGGGGTGGAATCGAGCGTGCTGGACCTCTCCGATCCCGCCGGCGGTGCGGTGCTGCTGCGTCCCGGCGGCGTGACGGCGGAGGTGATCGAAGCGGTGATCGGACCGGTCGGGCGGGCCTTGGCCCCCACGGCCGCGGCGGCGACACGGAGCCTGCGCTCCCCGGGTCTCATGCTGTCGCACTACGCGCCGTCGCTGCCGGTTCGCCTGGGGGCCGTGGCGCTGGAGCCTGGGGAGGCGCTGCTGGCCTTCGGCCCGACGCCGCTGCCGGGGGCGCAGGTGGCGTGGAACCTCTCGGAGGCCGGCGACCTGGCGGAAGCGGCGGCACGGCTGTTCGCGGGGCTGCGCTGGCTGGACGCGGAAGGCACGCGGGCAGGGTGCCTGCGCATCGCGGCGATGGCGGTGCCGGAGACAGGGTTGGGCGCGGCGATCAACGACCGGCTGGCGCGGGCCGCGGCGCCGCGGGGGTAGCGGCGCGCCCCGGGCCGCGGTCAGGCGATGACGACGATCTCCGCCCCGCTCCAGCCGATCTGGCCTTTCAGGTCGGCGATGGTCACGGCCTCGGTCGCGCCGCTGCCATCGACGTCCCAGAGCAGCAGCGCGGTGTCGGTCCGGAAGATGAAGCTGCCGACCCCGACCGGGCCGGGCGCGTCCCCCGTGGTGTTCGCGGCGTAGCGGCCGAGCGCGACGAGGTCCATGCCCGCCACCAGGCCGCCGCCGAACCCTGCGGCCGAGACCTCGATGCGGTCGTCCACGCCGCGATAGGTCAGGATGCGGTCGCCCTGGCTGGGTGCGCCGCCCTCGGCCGCGCTGAGGAAGCGGAAGGTATCCGCGCCGCCCTGGCCCCCCATCGTGTCCGCGCCGGTGCCGCCGATGATGGTATCGTCGCCCGACCCGCCCGAGATGGAATCCGCCCCGGCCTCGCCCCGCAGCAGGTTGGCCCCGGCATTGCCGGTCAGCGTGTTGTCGAGCGCGTTGCCGGTGCCGGCGAGCGCGGCGGTGGTGGTGAGGCGCAGCGCCTCGATCCCGGCGCCGAGCACCGCATCGACGCTCGCCTGGACCGTGTCCGCGCCGCCCCCGAGGTCGAAGGCCACATCCCCGGCGTCATCGACGATGTAGAGATCGTCGCCCGCACCGCCCTCCATCAGGTCGGCCCCGGTCCCACCGTTGAGATTGTCGTTGCCGCCGCCGCCGAACAGCTGGTCCTCGCCGCCAACGGCGCGCAGCAGATCGTTCCCGCCCCCGCCGTCCAGCCGGTTGCCGGCGGCGGTGCCGGTGATGCTGTCGTCGCCGGCACCGCCGATGGCGTTCTCGATGCCGCGCAGGCGGTCGGTGCCGGTCTCGGCCGAGCTCGCGCTGCCGCTGATCAGGACGGTGGCGGCGGCCGAGGTCGCGGCCAGGCTGTAGGTGTCACCGGTGCCCGTGCCGCCATTGTAGTCATCGTCGCCGTCGCCGAGGCCGGCGAGGAAGGTGTCGTCGCCGCCAAGGCCCACCACCGTGTCGTTGCCGGCCAGCGGGATGAAGGTGTCGGCGCCGCTCGTGCCGGGCAGGCTGTCGGCGCCGGAGGTCCCCTCGATTCCCTCGACGGCCTGGTCGGTGATGGCCACCCGGATGAGCTGGCGCGCGCTGGCGCCGGATGGGTCACGTGCCTCCACCTGCACCTCGTAGGTGCGGTCGAGGTTGGCGTCGTCCGGCGCCTCGAAATCGGCTGCGCTCAGGAAGACGATGTTGCCCGCGGCGGTCACGGCGAAGCGCGCCGCATCGGC
>JAIYAI010000369.1 GCA_027489135.1 Acetobacteraceae bacterium | reverse complement strand
GCCGGCCTGGTTCACCTGCACCCAGCCCGCTTCCACCGTGTGCGCGACGCGGAGCGCCGTGCCGATGTCACGGGTGAAGACATAGGCCGCGAGGCCGTAATGCGTGTCGTTGGCCATGCGCAGCATCTCGGCCTCGTCCTCCCAGGGGATGGCGACGAGGACGGGGCCGAAGATCTCCTCCCGTGCGAGCCGCCAGTCGTTGGAGGTGTCGGCGAAGACGGTGGGCATGGCGAAATAGCCCTGGGAGAGCGGGCCTTCCTTCGGCGGGAGCCCGCCGATGACGAGGCGGGCGGCGTCGCGGCCGAGCCCTTCCTCGACATAGCCGCAGACCTTGTTGAACTGCTTCTGGTTGATGATGGCGCCCATGTCGGTCGCCTCGTCCAGCGGGTCGCCGAGGTGGAGCGTCTTCACCTTCTCCGCGAGGCGCGCCAGCACGTCGTCGAAGATCTTCCTGTGCAGGAACAGGCGCGAGCCCGCGGTACAGGACTGGCTCTGCCGGGTGAAGCGCATCGCCGAGATGATGCCGTCGATGATCCAGTCCTCGTCGCCGACATCCGGATAGACCATGCAGGGCGACTTGCCGCCGAGTTCGAGAGAGACCGGCACGACGCGCTCCGCCGCCCAGCCCATGATCAGCTTGCCGACGGCGGTCGAGCCGGTGAAGGAGAGCTTCCGGACGAGGGGATGCTTCGCCAGCGGCTCCCCGGCCTCGGGCCCGGTGCCGGTCAGCACGTTCAGCACGCCGGCCGGCAGGTGCTCCTGGCAGATCCGCGCGACCATCAGCACGCAGAGGGGGGCGTCCTCGGCGGCCTTCAGCACCACGGTATTCCCCACGGCCAGCGCCGGCGCGATCTTGAGCGCCGCCAGCAGGGCAGGGGCGTTCCAGGGGATGATGGCGCCGACCACGCCGATCGGCTCCCGCCGGGTGTAGGACAGCACCTGCTCGTTCAGCGGGATGACGGTGCCCTTCGCTTCCTGGGCGAGGCCGCCGAAGTAGCGGAAGATCTGCGCCAGGCCCTGCGCCTCGGGCCGCGCCTGGGTGCGCAGCGCATTGCCGGTCTCCTGCGCGATCTGCCGGCCGATCTCCTCGGCCGCGGCCTCCATCGCGTCGGCGATGCGGAGCAGGATGCGGCCGCGGTCGCGCGGCGCGACGCGCGACCAGGCCGGGAAGGCGGCGTGGGCCGCGGCGACGGCGGCCTCGACATCCGCCGCCCCCGCGCGGGGGACGCTGGCGATGATCTGGCGGGTGGCGGGGTTCTCGACCGCCAGGGTCTGGCCCGATTCCGCCGGGACCCAGGCGCCGCCGATCAGCATGGGCCGCGGCGCGAGGGACTGGTCGATCGCGTTCATGGGAAGCTTCCTTGCGGTGACGGGCCCCATGGATGGGGCGCCCAGGACGGGCCGCCAAGGTCCCCCGGTCGGGAGGCGGCCCCCGTGCGGCAAGGCGTGATGCCGCATCCGCGCGGAGGCGGTAAGATGGGCGGATCATGCACCCCGCCCCTCCGCTGCCCTTCGGCTCACCCTATCGCCACGGCTTCGCCCGCGTCGCCGCCTGCACCACCCGTGTCGCGATCGCCGACCCGGCGACGAACCTCGCCGCCATCCTCGCCTCGGCCCGCGCATGCCACGACCGCGGCGCGGCGCTGGCCGCCTTCCCGGAACTCGCGCTCAGCGCCTATGCCATCGAGGACCTGCTGCTGCAGGACACGCTGCTGGACGCGGTGGAGGCCGCCGGGGCGGCGCTGATCGACGCCTCCCGCGACCTGCTGCCGCTGCTCGTGGTGGGCGCGCCGCTGCGGCACCAGGGGCGGGTCTACAATACGGCGCTGGTCATCCATCGTGGCCGCCTGCTCGGCGTGGTGCCGAAGCAGTACCTGCCGACCTACCGGGAGTTCTACGAACGGCGCCAGGTCGCCCCGGGCGATGGCGCGCCGGCCGGCCCGGTGCGCTTCGCGGGGCATGACGCCCCCTTCGGCTCCGACCTGATCTTCGCCGCCGAGGATCTCCCCGGCTTCGACGTGCATGTCGAGATCTGCGAGGATTTCTGGGTGCCGGTGCCGCCCTCCGCCATGGCGGCGCTGGCCGGGGCGAGCGTGCTGGTGAACATCTCCGGCAGCCCGATCACCATCGGCAAGGCGGATACGCGGCGGCTGCTCTGCCAGTCCCAGTCGGCGCGCTGCCTCGCTGCCTATCTCTATACCGCCGCCGGCGCCGGGGAGAGCACCACCGAGGTCGCCTGGGACGGCCAGGCCGAGATCTTCGAGAACGGCGCCCTGCTGGCCGACACGCCGCGCTTCCCCGAGACCGCGCAGATGGCGGTCGCCGACATCGACCTCGACCTGCTGCGCCAGGAGCGCATGCGGATGGGCACCTTCGACGACAACCGCCGCACCCATGCCGCGCGGACGGATGCCTTCCGGCGCATCGGCTTCCGCGTCGACCCGCCGGCCACGGTGCTGGGCCTCGATCGCCGGGTCGAGCGCTTCCCCTTCGTCCCCGCCGATCCCGCCCGCCTCGCCCAGGACTGCTACGAGGCCTACAACATCCAGGTCGCCGGCCTCGTGCAGCGGATCACGGAGACCGGGGGCGGCAAGATCGTCATCGGCGTCTCGGGCGGGCTGGATTCCACGCAGGCGCTGCTGGTGGCGGTGAAGGCGATGGACCGCATGGGCCGGCCCCGCACCGACATCATCGCCTATACCCTGCCGGGCTTCGCCACCAGCGAGGGCACGAAGTCGAACGCCCATGCGCTGATGCGGGCGCTCGGCGTCACGGCGCGGGAACTCGATATCCGGCCGGCCGCGACGCAGATGCTGCGCGACCTCGGCCATCCCTTCGCGGATGGCGAGCCGCTCTACGACATCACCTTCGAGAACGTGCAGGCCGGCCTCCGCACCGACTACCTGTTCCGCGCCGCCAACAAGGAGGGCGGCATGGTGCTGGGGACGGGGGACCTGTCCGAGCTTGCGCTGGGCTGGTGCACCTATGGCGTCGGCGACCAGATGTCGCACTACAACGTCAATGGCGGCGTGCCGAAGACGCTGATCCAGCACCTGATCCGCTGGGTTGCCGCCTCGGGCCAGGTGGACGCGGGCGCGACGGCGACGCTGGAGGCGATCCTCGACACCGAGATCTCCCCCGAACTGGTCCCGGGCGCCGCGCCGCAGAGCACGGAGGCCGCCATCGGCCCCTATGCGCTGCAGGACTTCACCCTCTTCTACGTGCTCCGGCACGGCTTCCGGCCTTCGAAGATCGCGTATCTGGCGGAGCACGCCTGGGCGGATCCGGCGCGCGGCGCCTGGCCGCCCGGCTTCCCGGACGAGCGCCGGAAGACCTACGACCTGCCGGTGATCCGCCGCTGGATGGAGGTCTTCCTGCGCCGCTTCTTCGGCTTCGCGCAGTTCAAGCGCTCCGCCATGCCGAACGGGCCGAAGGTCTCGGCCGGCGGGTCGCTCTCGCCCCGCGGCGACTGGCGGGCGCCGTCCGACGGCAATGCCCGGGCCTGGCTGGCGGAGCTTCGGGACAACGTGCCGGAGGGGTGAGCGTGGGCCTCGACATGCCTCGCCGCATTGCGAGGCGCCCATGCCGCGGTCACTCTCCTCCTCGCCAGACCGGGAGATTCGCCGTGCGCCGCCTTGCCCTGCTCCTGCTGCCCCTGTTCGTGCCGCTGGACGCCGAGGCGCAGCAGCGCGGTCCGGATGCCTTCTGCACCGCCCTGACCCGCCTCGTCACCGCGGCCGGGGCAAGCTTCGACTATCTGCCGCGCAACCAGCAGCTCATCCCCGGCTCCATCAGCGAACGCCGCGGCGTCGCCCGCACCGGCGACGGTCCGCCGCGCGCCGCCATCTTCGCGGTGATGTTGCGCGACGAATCGCGCCAGCGGCCGAACCCCGTCGTTCCGCGCTTCGAGCAGCTGCGCCAGCAGGTGACGCGCTGCCTCCCGGACGCGGTGGCGGGCCCGGTCACGCCAGGCCAGGGCGGCGCCGTTGCCAGCTGGACGCTGCAGCGTGCCATCATCGGCCTGCGCCGCGACGACGGGGAGGGTGCGGCCTCCACGGCCGAGGTCGAGCTGTCGGTGGCGTCGCGCTGGTAGCTGCCGGATCCGCGCGGATTGACCGCGTGGGCCATCCGTGCCGCACTCCCCGCCGCGCCGGCATCCTGCCGGGACGAGGGAGGGACACAGGCCCCATGTACATCGAACAGCGCATCTACACGGCCAATCCCGGCAAGCTGCCGGCCTGGCTGAAGAACTACGAGGAGGTGGGCGGCCCCGCCTCGGCCAGGCACATGGGCCCGCTGCTGGGGATGTTCACGGTCGAGATCGGCCAGATCAACCGCGTCGTCTTCATGCGCGGCTTCGACGACATCGACGACCGCGAGAAGGGGCTGATCGCGCGCGAGGCCGATCCGGACTGGGCGCGCTTCCGGGCCGAGAACGCCAAGCTCGGCGCCCTGATGATCCAGGAGTCGAAGCTGATGAAGCCGACGCCCTGGTCGCCGATCCAGAAGGCCGGCCAGCCCTTCGTGCGCACGCTGCCGGGGACCGGCATGTTCGTCGACCACCGCACCTACGACTTCGTGCCGGGCAAGATGCAGCTCTGGCTCGATGCCTACCGGGACATGGGCCTGCCGGTGCAGCAGCGGCTGCTGGGCCAGCTTCTCTCCTTCTCCGTCGTCGAGTGCGGGCCGATCAACCAGGCCGTCTTCATGTGGGGCTTCACCTCGCTGGGCGACCGCGACAAGCGCCGCGGCGAGATGGCGAAGGACCCGGCCTGGGGCGAGTTCGGCAAGGCCGTCGCCGCGACCGGCGCGCTGAAGCAGCAGACGACGATGGTGCTGCGGCCGGTGTCGTTCTCGCCGATCCGCTAATCCCGGCTCGTAGCGGGCTGTCGGTGCGCTGGGCCCGTCCCGGATCGGGCCGTCGTTGCGCTGGGCCCGCTGCGGGTCAGGAGCGCTGCGCCGGTGGCGCTGCCGGTATCGCGCCCCGTGGCAGCAGGGGCACCAGCGGTCCGGCCGCGGGCGGGCGATGGAAGGTGGCGCCGGCCTGGAGGGCGCCGGCGGCGACCGGCGTCCGGAAGAAGCCGGCGCCCGCCGGGCCGGGCGGCACGCTGCCGGGCCGCCCCGGTGCCGGCAGGCCGAGGCTCGGCGATGCCAGCGGCGGCAGCCCGGGCGCCGCCGTCGGGGTCGCCGCGGCCCTGCCGGGCCCTGTGGCCGGCATGGGCCGGGGCGTGACGGCCATCGCAGGCAGCGGCGCCGTGACCCGCCCGATCATCACGATGGGCCGGGCCCTGTAGGCATCGAGGCCGCGTCCGGCGGCGGCACCGCCCGGCGGCGGCAGAAGCGCCGCGGCGCGGGTGCCGGGGGCCTCCAGCATCGGGGCGCCGGCGCCGCCGAAGCCGCCATGCGCCCGCAGCGCCGCCGCGTAGCCCGGTGCGGCGGCGGCGCCGCGCTCCTCCACCCAGGCGGCCGCCACCTTGGCGCGATAGGCGTCCGCATGCTCGGGCGTCTGGCTGTGGTAGTGCGCGGCGGAGCGCATCCAGTCGCCGCGCGTAGCCTGCAGTTCCGTCAGGAAGCGCGCGGCGTAGCGGGCATTGGCCAGCGGCTCGAAGGCCTCCTCCAGGCTGGCGAAGGCCTGGCGGTGGTGCCGCAGGTTGATCTGCATGCAGCCGACATCGATCGACCGCACGCCTTGCGCCTGGAGGCCCCGCACCGCGGCAATCGCTGCCGTCCGGTCCGGGAAGAAGCTGCCGCGCCCCTCGGCATTGATGGTCCATGGCCAGGGGGCGGTCGCGCCCGTCATGGGGTCGCGGCGGCCGGATTCGACGCGGCCGATGGCGGCGAGCAGGCGATCCGGCAGCCCGGCTTCGCGCTCGGCCTGGGCGATCGCGGCGCGGCAGAGTTGGGCCGGCGACGGGGCGTCCGGCTGCGCCGCGGCCGGT
>JAIYAI010000676.1 GCA_027489135.1 Acetobacteraceae bacterium | reverse complement strand
GCGGCGGTCGCCGACAGCTTCGAAGTGCGCGACATCCGCCGCGTCGAGGTGCGGGAGGACCGGTCGGTGGCGCTGACCATGCTGTTCGACCCCGACCACGGGCTGTCGGAGCGGATCATCGCGGAGCAGTTCACGGTGTGAGCGGCACCACCTCCGATGGCCGCGTCCGTTCCGACACCCGGCTCATCGCCTGCATCGCCATCGGCCAGACCATCGGCTGGGGCACGCTGTTTTCCGTCTTTCCGCTCTTCCTCGCCCCCTGGGAGGCGGAACTCGGCTGGTCGCGCGCCGAGATCAATTTCGGCCTGACCTGCGCCCTGCTGGTCGGCGGGATCGCGGCCGTACCATGCGGCCGCTTCGTCGACCGGCACGGCGGGCGGCTGATGCTGGCGGTCGGCGGCTTCGCCGGGGCAGGGCTGCTGGTAGCGCTCTCCTTCGTCCACTCCCTCTGGGCCTTCTGGGCGATCTGGGCGGCGATGGGGCTGATCCAGTCGGCCGCGCTCTGGACGCCGGCCATGACGCTGGTGGTCGGCCGGGCGCGGGAGCCGGCGCGGGCGATCACCGCCATCAGCTTCGTCACGGGGCTGTCGAACACGATCTTCGTCCCGCTCGGCGCCGTGCTGATCGACCATCTCGGCTGGCGCGGCGCCTTCCTCGCGCTGGCGGCGCTGCAATGCGCGCCCGGCCTGCTGACGCTGGCCATGCTCTCGCCCGATCCGCCACGAGCGGCGACCGCGCCGCGCGCCGGGTTCAGCCTGCTGCAGGCGGTGCGCCGCCCCGCCTTCGTGGCGCTGGCGGCCTGCTTCGCAGGGCATGCCTTCATCGCCGTCGGGCTCTCGGCGCACCTGATCCCGTATCTGCGGGAACTTGGGCTGCCGGAGGCCTCGGTGCTTCTGGTGGTCGCGCTGCACGGCCCCTTCCAGGTGGTGGCCCGCGCCAGCCTCTTCGCGCTCGGCCCGCGCGTCACCCTGCGCCAGGTCGGGCGGATGACCACGGCGCTGACGCCTGTCGCCATGGTGCTGCTGGCCCTGGCACCGCCGCTGCTGGCCTACCTCGTGGTCTTCGCCCTGGTCTGGGCGTTGGCGGACGGGTTGATGACCATCATCCGCTCCGCCGGCGTCATGGAGATCCTGGGGCGGGAGGGCTACGGCACCCTGACCGGCGCGCTGTCCATCGCCACGACCCTGCCCCGCACCCTCGCACCGGTGCTGATCGCCCTCTGGTGGGAGGCCAATGGCGGATACGGACCGCTCTGCTGGGGGCTCGCCGGGATCGGCGTGCTATCCTCGGCAGCGTTCTGGGCTGCGGCTCAGCGCAGGGAGGAATCCCCGCGATAGCTGCCGCCGGCGCTTCCACCGACATAGGCCCCTGAGGATCCGCCCCCGGAGCCACAGGCGGCCAGGAGCAGCGCGCAGAGCAGGACGATGCGGGTCATGCGGTGCCCTCGTTCAGGTGGCAGGCACTGCGATGCCCGGGCGCGACCTCGCGCAAAACCGGAACCTCGGCCTTGCAGCGCGGCATGGCATGCGGACAGCGCGGGTGAAAATGGCAGCCCGTGGGCGGGTTGAGCGGCGAGGGAATCTCCCCCTTCACCACCGTGAAGGCGCGCCGCCGGGCCTCGATCCGCGGAACGGAGGCCAGCAGCGACTGCGTGTAGGGGTGGTTGGGCCGGCGGAAGACGTCCTCTGCCGGAGCCTCCTCCACCACCCGCCCCAGATACATGATCACCACGCGATCGGAGAGATGCTCCACCACGGAGAGATCGTGGGAGATGAACAGGTAGGTGAGGTTCAGCTCCTGCCGCAACGCCATGAACAGGTTCAGGATCTGCGCCTGGATCGAGACGTCGAGCGCGGCCACAGCCTCGTCGCAAACCAGCATGTCGGGCTTCACCGCGAGCGCGCGGGCGATGCCGATGCGCTGGCGCTGGCCGCCCGAGAACTGGTGCGGGTAGCGGCGCTTGAAGGCGGGATCGAGCCCGGCGCGGCGCATCTGCTCGTCGACATAGTCATCGAAGCCGGCGCGGTCGGTCAGGCCGTGGAAGAGCGGCGCCTCGCCCACGATCTCCGCCACCTTGAGCCGCGGGTTGAGCGAGGCGTAGGGGTCCTGGAAGATCATCTGCGTGCGCAGCTTGGCCTCCCGCGCCGCGGCGCCGGACAGGGTGCGAATATCCGTGCCGTTGCGCAGCACCGTGCCGTCCGAGGTCGGCAGGATGCCGGCGACCATGCGCCCCAGGGTGGACTTGCCGCAGCCGGATTCGCCGACCAGCCCCACCACCTCGCCCTGGCGGATCGAGAGGTCGACCTGGTCGACGGCGTGCACGACCTCCTCCCGCACCGGAGCGCCGAGGCGTTTCGCGATCTTCCCGGCGAAGTCGAGCGTCTTCGAGAAGCGGCGGGAGACGCCGCGGAGTTCGACGATGGGTGCCGTGCCGGTCGCCGCCGGTACGGGGTGCGTTATCGTGTTCATGCCGCGACCTGCGCGACCTCGGGGTGGATGCAGCGGGCGAAGCGGCCGGGCGCGTGCTCCTCGATCGCCGGTTCCACCGCCGCGCAGGCCTCCGTCGCGCGAGGACAGCGGCTGCGGAAGGCGCAGCCCGCGGGCAGCGCGAGGAGCGAGGGCGTCATGCCCGGGATCTGTCGGAGCGGCTCGCCGCGACGGTTGCGGCTGGGGACGCTGCCGATCAGGCCCGCGGTGTAGGGATGCACCGGCGTGTCCAGCACCTCGCCGACCGGCCCCTGCTCCACGATGCGGCCCGCGTACATCACGGCGATGTCGTCGGCCAGGCCGGCCACCACCGAGAGATCATGGGTGATCCAGATCATCGCCGTCCCTGATTCGGCGCAGAGCTTCTGCGCCTCCGCCAGGATCTGGCCCTGGATCGTCACGTCGAGCGCGGTGGTGGGTTCGTCGGCAATGATGAGATCAGGCTTGTGCAGCAGCGCGATGGCGATGGCGACGCGCTGGCGCATGCCGCCCGAGAACTGGTGCGGATAGTCATGCACGCGCTTGGTCGC
>JAIYAI010000662.1 GCA_027489135.1 Acetobacteraceae bacterium | reverse complement strand
GATCCGCCGCTCCTCAAGCGTGATGGTCTCGGCCAGCAGCCGCGCGTAGTCCGCGGGCCCGAGATACTCCAGTGGCTGGTCCTGCCGCTGCAGCACCGCGAGATGCTGGGGGTCGAACAGCCCGCGCCGGAAGCCCTCGTGCAGCGCGGCGAGGATGGCGGGATCGAGCCCGGCCGGCGCGACGAGACCATAGGGCGAGGTGACGACGAGATCGGCATAGCCGAGTTCGATCAATGTCGGCGTCTCGGGCAGGGAGGCCGCGCGCCCGCGCGTCCAGACATTGAGGAACCGCACGCGTCCCTCCCGCGCGAGGCTCGCATAGGCGGTGCCGACGGCAGCGGCCTCGATGTGCCCGCCGAGCACGGCCTGCAGCGCATCCGCCTCGCCGCGGAAGGGCACGTGCTCCACCTCCAGCGCCTCGCGCTCCGCCAGCTCGATCATGGTCAGGTGCGGCAGGGTCATGGCGCCGGTATTGCCCCAGCGATGCCGGCCCCGGTTTGCCCTGGCATGCGCGACGAATTCCGCCCAGTTCCGCCAGGGCGCGTCGCCGCGGGTCATCACGGTGAAGGTGTAGCCGGTCAGGTGGATCACCGGCGTGAAGTCGGTGCGCGGGTTGTAGGGCATGCGCTGCATCAGCGGCAGGCGGATTGCCGAAAGCGGCAACTGCGCGACCGCGTAGCCGTCGGGCCTGGCGCGCGCCACTGCCGCGGCGGCGAGGCTCGCGCTGGCGCCGGGGCGGTTCTCCACCACGACCTGCTGGCCGAAGGCGCGACCCGCCGCTTCGGCCAGTGCGCGCATCTGCGCATCGGTCGTGCCGCCGGCGGGCAGGGGTACGAGGAGGGTGATGGGGCGATCGGGAAAGCGCCCCTGGGCGCCAAGCCGCGCGGGGGCGGCGACGGTGGCCGCGCCGAGCAGCGCGGCACGACGGGTAGTGCGAGGCATGGCCTTGTCTCCGGCGCGGTTCTCCCCTGGGTGAGCCTCACCCGGGGCGGTGCCGGATCGCAAGCCTAAGCTGCGGCTGCGTCCACGAGGCCGAGGGTGCGGGCGAGCCAGGCGGCGACGATGTCCGCCACCCTCTCCTCCTGCCCGCGGTAGAAATGGTCGCAGGCCGGCACCACCGCCGCCTCGGCGGGGCCGCCGGCGCGGCGGCAGAATTCCTCTGCCGGGTAGGTGGTCGGGGATTCCTGGTCGCCGCGCAGGAAGAGCACCGGGCAGGTGACGCGCGGCGCCAGGGCCAGGATGTCCGGCATCGCGGTCATGCGGTCGAGGAAGCTCTCGGCGCTGATCACATACCACCAGCCCGGCATCAGCAGCAGGTCCCGGCCGCGGCCTGCGGCGACCATCGCCCGGGCCTGCGCGGTGATCTCCTCCAGCCTGTCCTGCGCCATCAGCCCCGCCGCGGAGGAGCGCCGCACGCCGTCCGGGCCTCCGGCATGGGCCGAAAGCAGCACCAGCGCCGCCGTCTCGGGATGGTCCACCACATGCTGCACGGCCAGCATGCCGCCATTGCTGTGGCCGATGACGATGGGGCGCTCGAAGCCCTGGAGCGCGAACCAGGCCCGGGCGATGGCGTTGTCCTCGATGCCCTCGGCAGTCAGCTGGAAGGCGGCGCCTTCCGCCGCGCGGCTGTCGCGGATCGAGAGGATGTCGTGACCGCGGCGGTTGAAGGCAAGCGAGGCGAGGCCGAGCCGGGCCAGCCGCGGCGGCAGGAAGCGCGGCGCCCCGGTGTAGAAATTCATCGTGTTGCCGTGGAAGAGCAGCGCACCGCCACGCGTCTCCACCCCCTCGGGCCGATGCAGGACGCCGTCCAGCGGCAGGGTCGGCGTCGGGATGGAGACGAGTTCGGTGCGCATCACAGCGTGCGCGCGATGATCTCGGTCATGACCTCACTGCTGCCGCCATAGATGCGGCCGACGCGGGCATCGGCCCAGGCGCGGCCGATGTCGAAATCGGCCATGTAGCCGTAACCGCCATGCAGCTGCAGGAAGTCGTCGTAGAGCTCGTTCTGCATCTCGGCGCCCAGCAGCTTGCCGGCGGCCGCGGCTTCCACCGTGAGTTCGCCGCGCAGATGCATGGCCAGCAGGTGGTCGGCGAAGACCCGCAGCATCGCCGCCTTGGCCTTGGCGCTCGCCAGCTTGAAGCGGTTGTGCTGGAAGTCGAAGACGGTCTGCCCGAAGATCTGCCGTTCCTTGGTGTAGTGGATGGTCTTCTCCAGCATCGCCTCCACCCCCGCGGCGGCGCGCACGGCGATGACCAGGCGTTCCTGCGGCAGGTTGCGGATCAGGTAGCCGAAGCCCTTGTTCTCCTCGCCGAGCAGGTTCTCCACCGGCACGCGGACATCGTCGAAGAACAGCTCCGAGGTGTCCTGCGCGTGCAGCCCGATCTTCTCGAGGTTGCGGCCCTTGGTGAAGCCGGGGGTCCCCTCCGGCACGCAGATCAGGCTGATGCCGCGGGACCCCGCGTTCGGGTCCGTCTTGGCGCAGACGATGACCAGCCCGGCATTCTGGCCGTTGGAGATGAAGGTCTT
>JAIYAI010000685.1 GCA_027489135.1 Acetobacteraceae bacterium | reverse complement strand
GAGCGCGAGGCCGTGAAGGAGTTCGGCACGGCCGACAGCGGCGCCTCGCTGGGCGACATCCTGGGCGCGGCGATCCGCCGCCGCCGCGAGATGGCCGGCGAGGAGTGATCCCCCGCCGCATCGCGGCGTGAGGAAAGAAGGCCGGGTCCCGCGAGGGGCCCGGCCTTTGTCTTTTCAGCCGTCGCTGCCGGGCCGCGAGGCCCGGGCGCGATCAGGCGCCGGCGCCCGATCCGCCCCGGTCGAAGGTGAAGCCGGGCGTCTGGGTGCGCATGCCGAAGCCCCAGTCGTTGCTGCGGCTGAGCGAGCCGAACCCGGCGGAGGACACAGGCGGGTTCGGGGCGATGGCGTTCTCGCAGGCCGCCAGGCTGGCGGACACGCCGAGCAGCAGTGCGACCCGCAACAGGGTGGAACGGATGGTCATGGTGCCTGCCTCCCCCGGCGGCCGCGTTCAGGCGCCGGCGGGCAGGGCCAGGTCGCTGCCGCGTAGCGCATCAGCCCGTCCACCGCGGCCTCGCCCGCATGCTGCGGATTGGCCGCAGCCCAGGCGACAAAGCCGCTGACCGCGCTGCCGAGGGTCGGCGGCGGGTCGGGCACGCAGAAGATCGGCGCCCGGCCTTGGCCGACCGGGTGCATCGCGGCATGGTACTGCCCGACCCCGGACAGGAAGCCGCGGCAGTAGAAGGTGGCGGCGGTGTACTCCGGAGAGGTCGGGCCGATGGCGCAGACCTCGGCGAGTTCGGCAACGGTGCGCGGGACGGCGCGCTGCGGCGGCGCCTGGGCGGCGACCGGGGCCGCGGCAAGCAGCAGCGCCATCGCGCTGCTGGCGCCTGGCCAGGCGAGACGGGTCGGCAGGGGCATCGGTGTTTCCTCGGTTGGCGCCGGAAGATGATAGGTCGGGACGCGGCGGCGGCGGCAAGCGGAAAACGCCGCGCTGACAACCGGCCCGGGCTTCCCTATCTCCTGCCCATCCTGCAGCGGACCCCGCAATGGCCCTGGAAGCCGACCTGCTGATCGATCGCCGGCGCCTGAAGCGCGGCCTGGCCCTGTGGCGGGGACTGGCGATCCTGCTCCTCGTGGCCGCCGCGGCGCTTGCAGGGCGGCTCACCGGCGGCGGCGGCAACCTGCCCGGCGGACAGCACGTGGCACGCCTCTCGGTCACCGGCGGCATCACGGATGATCGCAGGCTGATCGAGGCGCTGGAGCGCGCCCGCAAGGACAGCGCCGTGCGCGCCGTGCTCGTCGCCATCGACAGCCCCGGCGGCACGCTTGGCGGCGGCGAGTCGCTGTACACCGCGCTGACCCGCATGGCGGCGGAGAAGCCCGTGGTGGCCGTGATGCGCGGCACCGCGGCCTCGGCCGGCTACATGGTCGCGCTGCCGGCGCAACGGATCCTCGCCCGCGAGTCGACCGTGACGGGATCGATCGGCGTGCTGCTGCAGACGCCGGACGTCTCGGACCTCATGGCCCGCCTCGGCGTCCGCATGGACACGCTGGTGTCCGGCCCGCTGAAGGACCAGCCCAACCCCTTCCACCCGCTCTCGCCCGAGGGGCGGGCGGCGCTGGACGCGGTGATCCGCGACCTCTTCGACCAGTTCGTCGCCATGGTCGTGAAGGCCCGCAACATGGAGGAGGCGAAGGTGCGGGCGCTGGCCGATGGCCGGATCTTCACCGGCCGACAGGCGCTGGCGGCGGGCCTGGTCGACGCCATCGGCGGCGAGCCCGAGGCGCGGGCCTGGCTGGCGGCCGAGCGCGACGTGCCGGAACGCCTTCCGGTCCGCGACATCGTGACCCGCGGGCGCGCCGAGCGGCTGCTGGAAGCGGCTTGGAGCGGTCTCGTAAAAACCCTGATTTCAGAAGGGCTTGGCGTTGACGGATTCCGCGCCCTCTGGCAGCCTGCGCGCTGAGACGCCTGGGACCGGCCGCGCCTTGCCACTGGCCTGCCCACGCCCTTCCCCCGGCCTTCCAAGAGGATGATGGGCCCGAGATGACCAAGAGCGAGCTGATCGCCCTGCTGGCTGCGGAGAACCCGCATCTGCGCCAGCCCGACATCGAGCTGATCGTGGCGACCATCTTCGACGAGATCACCGCGGCGCTCGCACGCGGCGACCGGGTGGAGCTGCGCGGCTTCGGCGCCTTCTCGGCCAAGCGGCGGGATGCCCGCACGGGGCGCAACCCGCGCACCGGCGCCGCGGTTCCGGTCGCCGGGAAGGCGGTTCCCTATTTCAAACCCGGCAAGGAACTGCGAGAGAGGGTGAATGGCGGACCCCCGGCCGCCACGCCCGCCCCGGCCGCGACCCCGGCCCCGCGCGGCGCCGGTTCCTCGCGGGTCGCCTCGAAGGTCGCCTGATGATCTGGATCCTGATCGCCCCCCTGTTCGTGCTGCTGGTCCTGTTCGCGCTGTCGAACCAGCACATGGTGGCGCTGTCGCTCTGGCCCTTCGACCTGGCCTGGGAGGCGCCGGTCTCGATGGCGATCCTGCTCGCGGCCTGCGGCGCCTTCCTGTTCGGCGCCGGCATCGTCTGGCTGGCCACCATGAAGTATCGCGGCCAGGTGCGGGCGCTGCGCGACCGCGTGCGGGTGCTGGACGCCGAATTGGCCGCCGCCCGCTCGCGCTTGGCACGCGAGATCCCGCCCGAGGTCGCCGCGCGGTCGCCCGGGACCAGCGTGGTGGCGCTGAAGCGCTCGGCGGCCTGATCCTGACGGGGTGGCCGCGGCGACGCGGCCGATTCTGCCCATGACCGCTTCCCTGGCGCGCCCCGCGACCGGCGCGGCGCGCATCATCGCCGCCATCGACACGCCGGATCTCGGCCGGGCGGAAGCCCTGGCCGGGGCACTGGCGCCGCCGCGCTGCGGCCTCCTCAAGCTCGGGCTGGAACTGTTCACGGCGCAGGGGCCGGAGGCGGTTCGGCGAATCGGCGCGCGGGCGCCGATCTTCCTCGACCTCAAGCTGCACGACATTCCGAACACGGTCGCCGGTGCGGTGCGGTCGCTGCTGCCGCTGAGGCCGGCCATGCTGATGCTGCATGCCGGCG
>JAIYAI010000372.1 GCA_027489135.1 Acetobacteraceae bacterium | reverse complement strand
GCGCGCATGCGCTGGAAGTGGCGTCCGCGCTCAAGGAGATGGCGCCGCAGGCCGGCATCGGCCTGATCTACACATCCTCCTTCGACAAGGCGAACCGCACCAGCGTTTCCGCCGCGCGCGGCATCGGCATGGCGGAAGGGCTTTCCATCCTGGCCGAGGTGCGCGCCGTCACCGGCCTGCCCGTGCTGACGGACGTCCATTCCGAGGAGCAGGCGACCCGCGCCGGCGCGGTGGTGGACTGCCTGCAGATCCCGGCCTTCCTCTGCCGCCAGACCGACCTGCTGCTGGCCGCGGGCCGCACGGGCAAGGCCGTGAACGTGAAGAAGGGCCAGTTCCTGGCGCCCTGGGACATGCCGAACGTGGCGGCGAAGATCGCCTCCACGGGCAACGAGAAGATCATGCTCTGCGAGCGCGGCGCCAGCTTCGGCTACAACACGCTGGTTTCCGACATGCGCGGCCTGCCGATCATGGCGCGCACGGGATACCCGGTGGTCTTCGACGCCACCCACAGCGTGCAGCAGCCTGGCGGCCAGGGCACCAGCAGCGGCGGGCAGCGGGAATTCGCGCCCGTCCTGGCGCGCGCCGCGGTCGCGGTCGGCGTCGCCGCGGTCTTTATCGAGACCCACCCGGATCCGGACCGCGCGCCCTCCGACGGGCCGAACATGATCCCGATCCGCGAGATGCCGGCGCTGATCGCCCGGCTGATGGCCTTCGACAGGCTCGCGAAAGCGGTATGATCGCCCGGTGCGCCGGTCCGTCCCGACCGGGCGGAGCGGAGGCGTCGATGCGGTTCCTCAAGCGTCTCGTGATCGGCCTGGTGCTGACCGCCGGGTTCGCAGGTCTCGTCGGGGCCTTCAAGGGCCAGGGCGCGGCCCTGGCAGCCGGCATCATCGGCGGCGTGGTCAGCCTCCTCGTCGCGGTGCAGCGCGACGGCGACGGGGGTGATGGCGGCGGGTCCGACGACAACGGCGACAGCGGCGGGGATTCGGGCGGCGATTCCGGCGGCGGCGGGGGGGACGGCGGCGGCGACTGACGCCGCGCCCCCGCGCGGATCACGCCGCCGGCACGGTCATTCCCAGTTCCGCCGCCTGGCGCCGTTCCCAGGCCCGGCACGTGTCGTCCCAGTGCCAGCCGCGGATGCCGCCGCGCACGGCCCCAGGCTCCGCCGACTTGAAGGGCTCGGCCCAGGGCGGCGGGAGGCGCGGGCTGTCGGGCGTCGCCAGCCAGAGGCGCCAGAGCAGGCGCTTCTTCTCCGGCTCCGCATGATCCTCGAAGGGCGTGCGCGAGTGCAGGCAGTAGTGGTTGCTCATCAACTGCAGGTCGCCGGGCGCGAGCCACATCTCCGCCATCCAGCGCGGATCGCGCAGCAGCGCGTCCAGCAGGTCGAGCGCCTCCCACTGCTGCGGGGTCAGCGGCGGCACGCCCTCCAGCGCCTGCGCGCTCTTCACCCGGTTGCGGTTCCAGCGGCCGATCAGGCGGCCATCGGCGACGCCGTAGATGGGGCAGCGCAGGAAGGGCGGCTCGTCGGGCGCCTGCTCCCCCTGGCGGGAATAGCAGAAGGGTTCGTAGAGCAGGTCGACCAGGTCGGGACGCTCGGCCAGCAGCGCGTTGTGCGCGCTGATCGAGGAGGTGAACATGCTCTGCCCGCCGGCCCGCGCGATGTTCCAGCAGGCCAGCGCCACGACGTCGCAGCCATCGACATGGAAATCGAGCCCGGCGTTGGAGGAATATCCCCGCCCCGTGGCGCTGCGGTAGTCGGTGCCCTCGTCGCGCACGGCGGAGAGGTACTGGCTCATCTTCCCCTGCGGCCGCGCCACGCCGAAATGCAGGCCGATGCCCCAGACGAGGGCGCGGTACTGCTCCGCGGTCAGGTCCTCGCGCGGCAGGCCCTTCACCAGCGCGACGCCGGTGCCGTCGCGCACCTCGGCAAAGGCGGCGCGGAGCGTCGGCATTGCGGCGCCGAGGTCGAACTCGGCACGCGTCCAGTCGAAGAGCGGGCGGTCGAGGTCGCGCAGGCCCCGCGCGACGCCCAGCAGGTCACGCCGCGCGCGGTCGTCGAGATGGAAGGTCCATCCCCGGTCGTCGCGTATCCAAGGCGCCGTCCAGGCCACCCGTTCGCCGACATGCATGGGCCCGCGCATCGCCGCCCTCCTGGCCATTCGTCCCGGGTGGGATGCAAGCATGGGATGGGCGAAGCGGCCAGGGGCCGTCGGGCTGCTCAGCCCGGTTGGTAAGTCACCTCGCGCGGGGCGAGATCGGCGCGGAAGCCGTCGACCGGCACCGGTATGCGCTGCGGCGGTTCCAGCAGCACCGGACCGGGGCGGCGCCAGGGCGGCGGCTCGTTGCGTTCGCCGATCTGCACATGGGCACAGGCGGCAATGGCGATCGTCAGCAGCAGGACCGGACCGTAGCGCCGAATCGCCGTCGGCTGCTGCGCCGCCATGGCCAAAGCGCGCACCTTCTGCAGCGCCTCCCACCCCCGCTGCGAGGAGGGGACGGGATCCCATTCCTCCTCCGTGGCAACCGGACGCGTGGGACGCAGCAGACGTCGCAGGACCATCAGGCGGTTCCTCCGGCGGGGGGACTATCGGATGGACGGGTCAGCAGCCAGGCGGCGACGGCCAGCAGGCAGGCGCCGGACAGCAGGGACACCAGGAGGCTGCCCGAGAGCAGCGTGGCCAGTGCCCAGCTTGCCGCCATGGCGAAGGCGGCGGCCCGCTTGGCGCGGCGGCTGACGGTGCCGTGCTGCTGCCAGTTGCGCAGGCCGGGGCCGACACGCGGGTCGTTCAGCAAGCGCTCCCGCAGGGCCGGCGATGCACGGCCGAAGGCCCAGGCCGCGATGATCAGGAAGATCGTGGTCGGCAGCAGCGGGAGCACGGCCCCCGCAGCGGCAAGCCCGAGGCAGGCATAGCCGAGCGCGAGGTAGGCCAAGCGCCGGGGGCGAGGCATCGCGGCGGGCGCAGGCTCGGGCAAGGGCGACGCCGGGTCGCGCGGCGGGACCATCCGATGGCAACTACCCCGCCGGCGCGCCGTCCGCCAGCACCACGCGGGCCCATGCTTTGCCGGCGCGCCCGCCGATCGGGCCGGCACGCGCGGCAGGTTCACGAGGGCGGTGCCTCGCACCGTCATGCGATCAGGCGGCAACCGCCTCGTAGGGCAGGCGCTTCACGCGATCCATGTTCTGCCCCTCGATCCGCAGCAGGCGCGTCGTCGCGTCGCGGCGGGGGGAGTGCAACACGCCAGGCTCGTAGAGGTAAGCGTCGCCCGGCTTCATCGTGTAGTCGCGGATGTGCTTCGCCTTGCCCGGGGTGCCCTCGGTCGGGCGGGCCAGGCACTCCCAGTCCGTCATGATGGTCTCACCATCGGCCTGGCCGTAGATGGCCCAGGACGGCCCGTGGTCGTGCGGCTTCGAGTTCTTCGCGCCCTCGTAGCGATGCGCGAGCACGGTGAAGCCGAGTTCCGGGTCTTCGTAGAGCACGTGCCGCTCCGGCGTCTTCTCGGAGATGTAGGTCTCGACGAAGGCGCTGTCCTTCAGCGCCTCGCGCACCAGGTCGCGGACCGCCTCGCGCCCGGCGGTGCCCGGCTTGGTCTTCAGCGCCGTGCGGCAGCTTTCGGTGAACTGGTCGAGCGTCATGCCCATGGTCGGGTTCCCTCCGGATGCGGTCGCATGATGGGGCGGCCGGACAGCCCCGGCCGCGTCCCGCTAGCCTATACCCGTGCATGCCGCAGCGCCAAGCGACCCTGGGTTGCAGGGGCGAATTTGTTCTTGAATTGTTCGCGCCGCTCGGTCACCGTGCCCTGCCATGCCCGACCCGGACCCGCCGTCGGACGACGAGGACGCGTTCGAGAAGGCCAAGGCGGAGGGCGCGGGCGAGGAGGAGGGC
>JAIYAI010000661.1 GCA_027489135.1 Acetobacteraceae bacterium | reverse complement strand
GCGGTTGCGCTTCCGTCCTAGAATCGTGGCGCATGGAGCAGGACCGGTGAGCGACGGACGGGTCTCGCACCGGCGGCTGGCGGCGGTGCTGGCGGCCGATGTCGTCGGCTATTCGGCGCTGGTCGCGGCGAACGAGGACGGCACGCTGGGCCGCCTGCGGACGTTGTTCCGCGAGGCCGTGCAGCCCGCCGTCGCGGCGGAGCGCGGCCGTATCTTCAAGCTGATGGGCGATGCGTTCCTGGCGGAGTTCCCCTCGGCGGAGGGCGCGGTGCGCTGTGCGGTCGCGCTGCAGGCGAAGGTCGCGGCGCGGGAAGCGGCGGATCTTCGGCTGCGCATCGGGGTGCATCTCGGCGACGTGGTGGTGGAGGGCAGCGACCTGCTCGGCGACGGCGTGAACGTCGCGGCGCGGCTGGAGGGGGTGGCGACGCCGGGCGGCATCGTCGTCTCCGGCGCGGTGGCGGAGGCGCTGCGCGGGCGCGTGTCGCTGGAGGATCTCGGCGAGCAGGCGCTGAAGAACCTGGGCCGCGCGGTGCGGGTGTTCCGCGTGGCGACGGGGGAGGCGCCGCCGCGGCCGGCGCCGGCGCTGCCGGACACGCCTTCGCTGGTGGTGCTGCCGTTCCAGAACATGTCGGGCGACCCGGAGCAGGACTACTTCGCCGACGGCATGGTGGAGGACATCACGACGGCATTGTCGCGGATCCGCTGGCTGTTCGTGATCGCGCGCAACAGCGCCTTCACCTACAAGGGCCGTGCGGTGGATGTGCGGCAGGTCGGGCGGGAGCTTGGCGTGCGGTACGTGCTGGAAGGCAGTGTCCGGCGCGCCGGCGGGCGCGTGCGCATCACGAGCCAGCTCATCGAGGCGGCGTCCGCGCGGCATGTCTGGGCGGACCGCTTCGACGGTGCGCTCGACGACATCTTCGACCTCCAGGACCGCGTCACGGAAGCTGTCGCCGGCGCCATCGAGCCCAACCTCCGCCGCGTCGAGATGGAGCGCGCGCAGCGCAAGCCGACGGAAAGCCTAGACGCCTACGACCTCTTCCTCCGCGCGCTCGCGCGCCATTATGTCGAAACGCGCGAGTCGAGCGACGCGGTGATTGCGCTGCTGCGCCAGGCGATCGCGCTGGAGCCGGGCTATGTCGCCGCCAAGGCCTTCCTGGCGCATTGCATCATGCTCCGGGCCGTCTACCGCTGGGCCTCGCCGGCGGAACGGGAGGAGGGCATCGCCGCTGCGCGCGAGGCGCTGGCGACGCCGACCGAGGACCCTGAGGCGATCCGCTGGTGTGGCCAGGCGCTCGCCTCGCTGGCCGGCGATGTGGACGTGGCGCTCGCCGCCACGCGGCGTGCCGTGGCCCTCAGCCCGAACTCGGCGACGGTGCATGCGGGCGCGGGCTGGGTTGCCAATCACGCCGGGGAGCCCGCCGTGGCGATCGACCATTTCGCGCGCGTGCTGCGCCTCAGCCCGCGCGATCCCAACGTCGGGCGCTATCTGTCGGGCCTCGCCCAAGCGCACTTGATCGCGGGGGACTACGACGCTGCCGTGGAGCATGCCCGCCGTGCGATCGCGGAGATGCCGGTTTGGCCCCTGGGGTACCGCAACCTCGCCATCGCGCTCGCTGCGCTCGGCAGGCTGGCCGAGGCGAGGGAGGCCGCCGGGCGACTGCTGCAGCTGACGCCGCACTATCGCTTCCGCGACGAGTTGACGGTGGCGGTCCTCGCGCGGCGGCGGCCGGAAGTGGCGACGATGATCGAGCGCAACGCGCTCGCCGCCGGCATCCCGCCCTGATCCCTACCGCCCGAGCCAGGCCCCCAGCCGCCCCGGCGCCGCCGCCATGTCCTCCGCCGGCCCGCAATAGCTGAAGCGCAGGAAGCGCCCGCCGCGTTCGCGGTCGAAGTCGACGCCCGGCGTCGCCGCGATCCCCGCCTCGGCCATCATGCGCGCGCAGAATTCCGGGCTGTCGTTGGTCAGCCGCGCGACATCGGCCCAGAGGTAGAAGGCCCCGTCCGCCGGGCTCAGCCGGTCGAAGCCCGCCCGCGGCAGTGCCTCCAGCAGCAGGGCGCGGCTGGCGCGGTAGCGCGCGACATTGGCTTCCAGTTCCGGCGTGCAGTCCATCGCCGCCTCCGCCGCGACCTGGGCGACATGGGGGGCGTTGATGAAGAAGTTCTGCGCCAGGCATTCCACGGGGCGCACCAGGTCCTCCGGCAGCACCAGCCAGCCGATGCGCCAGCCCGTCATGGACCAGTACTTGGAGAAGCTGTTCACCACGATGGCGCTGTCGCTGAAGGCCGCCGCGGTCGCCTCCGGCACCTCGCCATAGGTCAGGCCGTGGTAGATCTCGTCCGAGATCAGCCGCACCCGATGCGTGTCACACCAGCGGGCGATGGCCGCCAGTTCCGCCGGCGCCAGCATGGTGCCCGCGGGATTGCAGGGGCTGGCCACGATCAGACCGTCCGGCCGCGGGTCAAGCGCGTCGAGCATCGCCACCGTCGGCTGCCAGCGCGTCGCCGCGTCGCAGGGCAGCAGCACCGGCTGCATCCCGAGCGCGGTCAGGATGTTCGCGTAGGGCGGGTAGAAGGGCGCGGCCATCGCCACGCGGTCGCCGGGATCGAAGGCCGCGAGGAAGGCCAGCGGGAAGGCGCCGGAGGCGCCCACCGTCACCGCCACGCGCTCCGTCGCCACCGCGGTGCCGTAGCGCTCCGCGTAGTGACGGGCGATGCGGGCGCGCAGGGAGCGCAGCCCGAAGGCCTCCGTATAGCCCATGGGCGCCCCGGCCTGGAGCGCGCGGATCGCCGCCTCCGCCGCGCCGCGCGGCGCGCCGGTGCCGGGCTGGCCGACCTCCATGCGGATCACGCTGCGGCCATCGGCGAAGGCGCCCGGCGGCAGACTGGCGGCCCGCGCATTGGCCGCGGCGATCACGTCCATCACCAGGAAGGGCGGGGCGTGCGCGCCCCGGCCAGTCTTGAGTGCCACCGGGCTACCGGTCCACCGCGCCGAGCGCGACGCCGGCGCCGCGCGGATCGGCCGCCGTCGCGCAGAGGTTGGTCGACCCCGGCAGGTATCGCAGGCAGGCGCCGATGTTGCCACGCCCCTCGGCCGGCACGCCGGCCGCCAGCGCATCCGCGGGTGCGACGTTGTTCAGCAGGTTCATCGCCGCCGGCCCGGCCACCGCCATGGCCGCGGCGCGCTGGCCGGATCCGCCGAAGGCGCCGCGGAAGGCGCGCAGGTTCTGGTTGTAGGCCAGGCCCGCGGCCAGCAGCGGCGGATGCACGCGGCCGGTATTCGGCGCCATGCCCAGCAGGAAGCCCATGCCCGGCACCATCCGCCCCGTGCCGAAGAGATTATTCATTGAGAACGCGCAACTCACCGCCTGCCCGTCCCGGTCATAGACGATCATGCTGGCGGAGGCGCCCAGCATGTCCAGCGAATGATGCGGCGGGTGCGGCGCCGCCAGGATCGGCGCCCAGTCGCCCCCTGTCGACCGATAGGCGCTGACCACGGCCAGCCCCCGTGCCTCGGCCTCGGCCGGGGATTGCCCGGCGCGCAGCGCGTTGAAGGAGGCCGCGGCGGCGAGCCCGCCATCGGCCGGCGGCGGCAGGAAGGCGATGGAATCGCCGCCGCGGGACGGCTGGACGATCGGCGCCGCCAGCGTCGGCAGGCCGGCGCGCAATTCCTCGATCGTCAGCCCGCCGCCCGACAGCGCCGAGGCCTCGACCAGGCGCCGGGCCAGGTTCCCCTGGTGCAGGTCGCCGACGCCCGCGGTGCGCAGCGCGCCGAGGGTCGCGGCGAGTTCGGCCTGCACGAGCTGGTCGCCGGCCGCCCGCGGCTGCCCATCGGGCCGCGCGAAGACGGCGCGGGCGCTGGGATCCTCGAAGAGCGGCCGCGCCACGGCGGCGATGTCCTCG
>JAIYAI010000451.1 GCA_027489135.1 Acetobacteraceae bacterium | reverse complement strand
CTGGCCGCGGCGTGGCGCGCAGCCGCGCGGTCTCCGCCGGGTCCTCCGCCACGCCGTAGTCGCGCCGCGCCGCCTCCGCGCTGATCAGGCCGCGGCGGAGATCGGCCAGCACCGCCTCGACGGGGCGCAGGAAGGGATCGCCATAGCCGCCGCCGCCGGACCCGGTGATGCGAATCACGTCGCCGGGCCCGCAGGCGACGACATCGGTGTTGCCGAGCGGGATCACCGTCCCGTCCGGCGTCGTCCGGGTGAAGCCGGACGCACCACCGGGCCGCCCGCCCAGGATGCCGGGGGAGCTGAACACGGACCGATCGCGGTTCCGCGCCGTCACGACGCTGCCCGGCGCGAAGACCTGGAACTCCATCGCCGCCGCGGCGCCGCCGCGATACCGCCCCGCGCCGCCGCTGTCCGGCACCACGCCGTAGCGCAGGATGCGGATCGGCAGCTCGGCCTCGGTGATCTCGACCGGCGTGTTGCGGATGAAGCCGGTGTAGGACCCGCCGCCGTCATCGGCATCCTGCTGCGGCCCGCCGCCGCCGCCGCCGCCCACCGGCCCGATCGAGGCCATGAAGCTGCGCCCGGCGCGGTCCGAGGTCTTCACGTTGACGAGGCTCGGCCCCGCCGCGGCAATGGCCGGCAGGCGCTCCGGCAGGGCGCGGGCGAAGGCGCCGAAGGTGACGACCTGGCTCAGCATGCAGGTCAGGCTGCGCATGCCGACGGCCGCGGGATGCACCGCGTTCATCACGCTGCCCGGCGGCAGCACGGCGCGGGCGGGGCGGTAGAGGCCGGCGTTCAGCAGCAGGTTCGGCTCCAGCGTGCTCAGCACCAGGGTCAGACCCACCATGGCCAATGCGTGCCGCTCATGCCCGCCGGTCGGCATGTTGAGCGAGGAGGCAAGCTGCGGATCGCTGCCGGTGAAATCCAGCGTCAGGTCCTCGCCGCGCACGCGCACGGTCAGCGCGACGCGGCAGGGGCGGCCGCCGGGGGAATCCTCGTCGGCGTAGTCGGCATAGAACCAGTCGCCATCGGGGATGCCGGCGATGACGTGTCGCGCCTGGTGCTCCGCGTAGTCGAGCAGCGCGGGCATCGCCGCCTGGAAGGTCGCGATGCCGAAGCGCGCGATCATCTCGTGGACGCGCCGCTCGCCGGTGTTCACCGCGGCGATCTGCGCGTTGAGGTCGCCGCGGTTCTGCGCCGGCATGCGGACATTGGTGGCGATCATCGCCAGCAGGTCGCGGTTCGGCACGCCGCGGCGCAGCAGCTTCATCGGCGGGATGCGCAAGCCTTCCTGGTGCACCTCCGTCAGGCTGCGGGAGAGGGAGGCCGGCACCGCGCCGCCGACATCGGTGTTGTGCACGTGGCAGCCGACGAAGCAGACCAGCGCGCCGTCATGGAAGACTGGCTTCCAGAGATGCGTGTCCGGCGAATGCGTGGCGACGAAGCCGGAATAGGGGTCGGAGGTGATGCAGACATCGCCCTCCTCGTAGCCCTCCTCGATCAGCCCCAGCGCCGGCCCGTAGTCGAGGCCGGTGAACCAGCTTGCGCCGAGGCCTTTCGGCGACGCGAAGGTCAGCCCCTCCGGCGTCAGCAGCTGGCAGGTGAAATCCTCCGTCTCCTTGACGAAGGTGGAATGGGCGGTGCGCAGCAGGGTCCACCCCATCGCCTCCGCCGCGGCTGTGGCGTGGTTGGCGAGGATGCGCAGGGTGGCGCGGTCGATCGTCATGCCGCGTCCGCCGTGATGCGCAGGATGCCGTGGGGATCGACCGTCACGCCATAGCCGGGCGGCACGACGGTGGTGCAATCCGCCTGGGTCACCACGACGGGGCCGGCCAGCACATGCCCGGCGCGCAGCGCGGCGCGGTCGTGGAAGGGCGTGCTGCGCCACGCGCCGTCGATCCAGGCCTCGCGGACCGCATGGGGTTCGGCCGGGCCGGTCGCGGCGGGCAGGGGCGGCAGCACCGGCTTCGGCGTCGGGCCGGTGCCGACCACGCGGAGCGCGATCACCTGCACCGCCGCGGTGGGGTCGGCATGGCCGTAGACCTCGCGGTGCGCGGCGTGGAAGGCCGTGGCCAGGGCGTCGATGTCGCCGGCGAGCGCCGCAGCTTCGTCCAGCGGCACCTCCACCTCGAAGGACTGGCCGCGGTAGCGACAATCGGCGGAGAAGGTCAGCGCGGTGCCGGAGGCACCCTCCGCCCCGAGCCACGCCATCGCCTCCGCCCGCAGCGCCGCGAAGCCCTCGGCGATCACCGGGACGGCTCCGTCATCGAGCGGCCGGTAGAGCGTGCGCAGGAAGTCGTTCCGCAAATCCGCGATCAGCCCGCCGAGCGCGCTCAGCACGCCCGGGGTCGGCGGCACCAGGGTCTCGGCCACGCCGATCTCGCGCGCCAGGAAGCCGCCCAGCATCGGCCCCGCGCCGCCGAAGGCCAACAGCGCCGTGTCGCGGGGATCGACGCCGAAGCGCATCGTGCTCGCGCCGATCCGGACATACATGCCGGAGACCGCGACCTGGATGATCGCCTCCGCCGTCGCCTCGACGCTGCGGCCGAGACGCTCGGCCAGCGGCGCGATGGCGGCGCGCGCGAGGTCCGCATCCACCCGCGCCGCGCCGTAGCCGAGTTCCGCGCCGGCGCCGAGCAGCCCGCAGGCGGCAAAGGCGTCGGTCACGGTGGGCCGCGTGCCGCCGCGGCCGAAGCAGGCGGGACCCGGCGTCGATCCCGCGCTTTCGGGCCCCACCTGCAGCACGCCGAAATCATCGACCCAGGCGATGGAGCCGCCGCCCTCGCCGATGGAACTGACGGAGACGGAGGGGATGTGGATCTGGAAGTCGCCCACCACCTCGCCGCTGCCGTAGCGGGGCTGGCCGTCGCGGATCAGCGCGACATCCGCGCTGGTGCCGCCGATGTCGAGGCTCATGCACTCCCGCACCCCGGCAAGCCGCGCCACGAAGCCGGCGCCGATCACACCGGCCGCGGTGCCGGAGAGCACCATCTGCAGGCAGTCGCGCTTGCCGCGCTCGGCCGTCATTACCCCGCCATTGGATTTCGTCACGCGCGCCTCGGCCGGCACGCCGATCTCGCGCAGCGCGTCCTGCAGCGCGCCGAGGTAGTGGGCGACGCGGGGCTGGACATAGGCGGCGATGGTGGCGGTGACGGTGCGCTCATACTCGCGGACGATCGGCCAGACCTCGGCCGAGCAGAGCGCCGGGAGGCCGGGCGCCGCCTCGGCCAGCAGGTCGCGCGCCGCCTGCTCATGCGCCGGGTTCCGCCAGGCATGCAGGAAGCCGATCACCACCCCCTCCGCCCCGGCGGCCAACGCGGCCGCCGCGGCGGCGCGCACCGAGGCCGGGTCGAGCGGCGTCAGCACCGTGCCGTCGGCGGCCAGGCGTTCGGTGATCTCGAAGACCAGGTCGCGGGTGATCAGGGGCGCGGGGCGTTTCGACAGCAGGTCGTACATGTCGGGCGCGCGCAGGCGCCCGAGGTCCAGCACGTCACGAAAGTCCCGCG
>JAIYAI010000204.1 GCA_027489135.1 Acetobacteraceae bacterium | reverse complement strand
TGTTGCAGTCCGCGGAGACCATGAAGGCCGCCGTCGCCTACCTCGAGCCGCACATGGAGAAGGTCGAGGGCCAGGAGAAGGGCACCATCGTGCTCGCCACGGTGAAGGGCGACGTGCACGACATCGGCAAGAACCTGGTCGACATCATCCTGACCAACAACGGCTACCGCGTGGTCAACCTCGGCATCAAGGTGCCGCTGGCCGACATGGTCGCCGCGGTGAAGGAGCACCGGGCCCATGCCATCGGCATGTCCGGGCTGCTGGTGAAGTCGACCGTGGTGATGCGCGAGAACCTCGAGGAGATGGCCCGCATCGGCCTCGACGTGCCGGTGCTGCTGGGCGGCGCCGCGCTGACCCGCAACTATGTCGAGGATGACTGCGTCCGCGCCTATGCCGCCGGCGAGAATACCGGGCGCGTCGCCTATGCCCGCGACGCCTTCGACGGCCTGCACCTGATGGACAAGGTCACCGGCAACGGCTTCGACGACTACCTCGCCGCCATCCAGGCCAAGCGGAAGGGCAAGCCGCGCAACGAGAGCCGGACGCTCGGCACCGCCGATCCGCGCGGCTTCGCGCCGGTCGACGTGAACTACGCGCAAGGTCGCCGCCGCACTCAGACCAAGGATGAGCCCGTCCCCGTGCCGCCCTTCTGGGGCGCGCGGGTGCTGGAAGCAGCGCCCAAGGCCGTGGTGCCCTACATCAATGAGCGCAGCCTCTATCAGTTCCAGTGGGGCTTCCGGAAGCAGGGCCGCAGCCTGGAAGACTTCCTGGGCTGGGCGAAGCAGGAACTCCGCCCCGTGCTGCAGCGCATGCTGCGCCTGACCGGGGAGCAGGACATCCTCAAGCCGCAGGCGATCTACGGCTACTGGAAATGCGCGGGGCAGGGGAACGACCTCATCCTCTTCGAGGAGGACGGCGTGACGGAGGCCGCGCGCTTCACCCTGCCGCGCCAGCCCAAGCAGGACGGTGAATGCATCGCCGACTTCGTCCGCGACATCGAGGACGGGCCCGGCGCGCGTGACGTCATCGGCCTGCAGGTCGTCACCGTCGGCCAGAAGGCGTCCGACATGGCGCGCGACTGGTTCGAGGAGAACCGCTACCAGGACTACCTCTACCTGCACGGCCTCTCGGTCGAGATGGCGGAGGCGATGGCGGAATATGTCCACAAGCGCATCCGCGCCGAATGGGGCTTCGCGGCGGATGACGACCGCGACATGGATAAGATGCTGCAGCAGGGCTACCGCGGCGGCCGGTACAGCTTCGGCTACCCGGCCTGCCCTCGGCTCGAGGACCAGGAACCGCTGCTCCGGCTGTTGCAGGCGGAGCGGATCGGCGTCTCGATCAGCGACGAGTGGCAGTTGCACCCGGAGCAGTCGACGAGCGCCATCGTGCTCCACCACCCGCGCGCGAAGTATTTCTCGGTGTAGGCAGTCACCCGCGCGTGCGTCGCGCGGTTGGAAACACCCGACTGCCCAACGAAAGCGTCATGCCGGTGCCATGGCCGCGAGAGCGGTCATGCGCCAGCATGGGCAGCGACGGGGAGAAGGATGACCATGCGCGCGACGGCCGGGATCACGGCGCTGCTGGCGCTGGCTGCCGCGGGCCTCGCCCTGCTGCCCGCGCCGGCAGAGGCCCGACGCGGCGGGGGTGGCGGTTTCGGCCATGCCCGGGGCTTCGGCGCGTTCCATGCCCATGCCGGCTCCGCCGCGGCCGTTCGCATGACGGCCGCCCCGATCAGGATCCGCCCCTCCGCGCCCGCGTTCCGGCCCGGCCCACCGCAGCGCCTCGCCTACCTGGCGCCGCCGGTGCAGCCCTTGAGCGCCACCTATACCCCCTATCGCGGCGCCCAGGTCGTGCGCATGCCGCGCGCGGTCCCGACCTGGCGCTACCGGTCCTATGGATGGGGCTGGGGGTGGGGTGGCGTCCCCGCCGCCGTGCCTGGCCCGGCGCCGGTGGCGCCACCGGTGGCCATGGTCGTCGCCGACCCCGGCCTCCTCACCGGCGCCACGCCTACCGGCACCTGCCCGCCGCCGCCGCCCGAGATGTGGATCGGCGGCCGGCTCTGGATTCCCGACCACCAGGCCTGCGACGGCCGCATCGTGCCGGGCCGCTGGGGCGCCGAGAGCCCGTTCGGCCTCGCGCGCAACTGAGCCTGGAGGCTGATTGGAGGCACGCGGGGGTTGCCCCGGCGCGCCGGGGCGGGGCATGAACCGCTCCGCCGCGCCCCGGGGCCAGCCGTGCTGGATCGACCCCCCGCCCACCCACGCGGCGGCCGAGAGACCCATGCACCGGAAGCGGCGGCCGCAGCGCGCGTCATGAAGGGGGCGTCGATCCAGAGCATCGCGGCCGGCAGCGTGGCCGTCGCCATCCTCGTGCTCGCGCTCAAGCTCGGCGCCTGGTGGGTGACCGGCAGCGTCGCGCTGCTGGCCGATGCGCTGGAGAGCGTGGTGAACGTCGCCGCCTCCGCCGCGGCGCTGCTGGCGATCCGCTTCTCCGCGCTGCCGCCGGATGCCAACCACCCCTATGGGCATACCAAGGTCGAGTATTTCTCGGCCGTGCTCGAGGGCGCGCTGATCATCGTCGCCGCCATCGTCATCCTGCACGAGGCCTGGGGCGCCTTCATGCGGCCGCGCGCGCCGGAGGCGCCGGCACTGGGCCTGGTCGTCTCCTCTGTCGCCACCGCGGTGAACGCGGCCTGGGCGGCGGTGCTGTTCCGCCGCGGCCGGGCGGCGCGGTCCCCGGCGCTGTTGGCCGATGCGCGGCACCTGCTGTCCGACGTGGTCACCTCGGTCGGCGTGCTGGTCGGCGTCGCGCTGGTGGTGATGACCGGGATCCTCTGGCTGGATGCGCTGATCGCGGCGCTGACGGCGGTGAACATCCTCTGGTCCGGCTCGAAGCTGATGCGTGAATCGGTGGCGGGGCTGATGGACGAGGCGGTGCCGCCGGATCTGCTCGCGCGCATCCGCAAGGTGGTGTCGATGCATGCGGAGGGCGCGATCGAGGCGCATGATCTCCGCAGCCGCCACGCCGGCAGCGTCACCTTCATCGAGTTCCACCTGGTGGTGCCCGGCGAGATGCGCGTGGTCGAGGCGCACGACATCTGCGACCGCATCGAGGCGGCGCTGAAGGCCGAGGTCGCCGGCGCCGTCATCACCATCCATGTCGAGCCCGAGGGCAAGGCGAAGCACCAGGGGGTGGTGGTGCTGTGATCCGGACGGCGCCGCCCCGGCTGGCCCTGGCGGCGCCATCCGGCCCGGATCCGCGGCTGGCCCTGCCTGGGCCGCCAGCGGCGGCGGGCCGGATGCGGATGGCGGGCACGGGCGGCCCGAAGGGGCTGCGCCGGGACGCGCTCTCGGTGCTGGGCTCCGTGGCGCTGCACGGCGCGGTCTTCGTGGGCATCCTGGTGCTGCTGCCCGAGGCGCTGCGGGCTCCGGACCGGGAGCACGGGGTCGAGATGGTCTGGCAGGACGAGGGGCTCGATTCGGCCGCGGCCGCTGCCGCCCCGGCGCCGGTTCCCGCGCCGCCCATGCCGGAAGCGGCGCCACCGCCTCCACCGCCCCAGGCGGTCGCTCCGCCGCCACGGCCCGTGCCGCCGCCCGTGCCAACGCCACAGCCCCCGCAGCAGATCGCCCGCGTCGCGCCGCCCCCGGCCCCGCCGCTCGCCGCACCACCTGCGCCGCCGGACCGCGCGGTGGAGGTGCCGCTGCCGCCCGAGGCCCCGCCGCCGCAGCGACCAGCGACGCCCGAGGCGCCGCCGCGCGTGGCGCCAGCGCCCGCGGCGCCGGTCGTCGATGTGCCCCTGCCGGAGACCCCGGTCGTCGAGGCGCCCCCGCCGGAGACCCCGGTCGCCGAGGCTCCCGCGCCGGAGACCCCCGTCGTCGAGCCTCCCCCACCCGACGCTCCGCCGCCCGAACCGATGCTCGTCGAGACGCCGTCGGAGCCGCTGCAGATGGCCGATCCCATTCCCCTGCCGCCACCTCCGATGCCGCTGCCCCTGCCGCCGCTGCGCACCGCCGACGCGCGCCCCGTCCCGCCGCGACCGCCCGCCGCGCCGATGCGCCCGATGCCCGGCATTGCCCCGCTCGGCCAGGCGCCTGATGGCGACACCCAGGCGGAGCGGGTCGGTGCCACCCGCGTCGTCGGCGCCATCGTCCCGCCCGGCCTGCTCGACGGGGTGCGCAACGCCCAGCCCGAATACCCCTCCTCCAGCCGGTTGCGGGGCGAGCAGGGCGTCGTCGCGCTGGTGTTGCAGGTCTCCACTTCGGGTGCTGTCACCGGCGTGGAGATCGGCCGTACATCCGGCTTCCCGCAGCTCGATGAGGCGGCGAAGAAGGCCGCGCTGCGTTGGCGCTTCCGCCCCGCCACGCGCGACGGCGTGCCGATCGAAGGCACGATCCGCACCCAGGTGCACTTCCGCCTGGTGCAGTGAATCCAGAGCGTCCACTTCCGTCTGGTGCAGTGACTCCTACATAGGGCGTCATGGTGAAGCTCGACGTGATCACGACCCGGGGCGGCGATGCGGGGGAGACCTCGCTGGGCGATGGCACCCGGGTGCGCAAGGACGCGCTGCGCGTCGAGGCGATGGGCGCGGTGGACGAGGCCAATGCCGCGCTCGGCCTCCTGCGCCTGCACACCGCCGGCACGCCGGAGGATGCGATGCTGGCGCGCATCCAGTCCGATCTCTTCGACCTCGGCGCCGATCTTTGCGTGCCGGGGACGGAAGGGGGCGAGATGCGGCTGCGCATGGTGCCGGCGCAGAGCCGTCGCCTCGAGGAGGAGATGGAGGCGATGCGCGCGGAACAGCCACCGCTGCGGAGCTTCGTCCTGCCCGGCGGTTCGCCCGGCGCCGCCGCCGCGCACATGGCCCGCACCCTGGCCCGCCGCGCCGAGCGGACCTGCGTGGCGCTGGCGGCGGAGGAGGCGCTGAACCCTGAGGTGGTGCGCTACCTCAATCGCCTCTCGGACCTGCTTTTCGTACTGTCGCGGCGGATGAACGACAACGGCGCCGGCGACGTCACCTGGGTGCCTGGCGCGACGCGCTGATCACGCCCCTCGGAGAATGATGGCGGCGCCGGCGAGGCAGAGCGCCGCGCCGGCCCAGTCTGTCAGCCGCGGCGCCTGGCCCTCCACCGCCCAGAGCCAGGCCAGGGACGCGGCGATATAGACCCCGCCATAGGCAGCGAAGGCCCGCCCCGCGGCATCCGCCGGCACCAGCGCCAGCAGCCCGGCGAAGGCCGCCAGGCTGAGCGCGCCGGGCAGCAGCCACCAGGCGGAGGCGCCTTCGCGCAGCACCGCCCAGACGGTGAAGCAGCCAGCGATCTCGGCCACCGCGGCGCCGAGATAGAGCAGGGGCGTCGTCATCGCCCCTGCCTATACCCGTTCACCTACAGCGCGAAGCGGGTGCCGACTATCACGCTGCGGCCCGGCACGACGAAGCCGTTGGCAGGCTCGAAGGGCTGGTTTGTCAGGTTGCGCGCTTCCAGGAACAGCGCAACGGGATCGAAGGCCTGCCAGGTGGCGGTCAGGTTGAACACCGTGCCGGCCTTGTTGGTGCGCTGGTAGCTGTAGGCCACGCCGTTGTTGTCGTAGCTGGCGAAGGGCCCTTCCGGGCTGCGGCCGGTGAACAGCACCACCGGCGTGATCACCAGCCTGGGCGTCGCCTGCCAGCGCGCGGTGACGCTGACCACGTTCTCCGGCCGCCGCGCTAACCGTAGCCCGGTATCCGCGTTGAAGGCCTCCGTGATGGTCCAGGCGATGCTGCCCTCCAGCGTCGCCAGCGGCCGCACCGCCAGGATCAGTTCCGCGCCATGGATGTTGGCGCGGTCGACATTGACCAGCGTGTTGAAGTTGGGCGCGAAGTTGATCAGGTCGCGCACCCGGCTCTGGAAGAAGGTCCAGCCGAAGGTCGCAAAGTTCTGCCGGCCGAAGCCGGGCACGTCGGTCTCGGCGCCGACTTCCCAGGCCTCGGAGTATTCCGGCTTCAGGAAGGGGTTGCCGACGAAGAAGCCCGGGATCACGCCATACTTCTGGAACAGCGACGGCGCAGCGAAACCCGTGCCCGCAGCGGCGCGGATGCGGGAGTTGATCTCCGGCAACTGCAGCACGCCGCCGAGCCGCCAGGTGGTCGCCCCCTCCGTCC
>JAIYAI010000772.1 GCA_027489135.1 Acetobacteraceae bacterium | reverse complement strand
CTTGCCGCTGCCCGAGGGGCCGGTGAGCAGGACGATCTCCCCCGGCGCGACGGTCAGCGCTACGTCGCGCAGCACGGGCCGCGCAAGGTCGCCCCTGCCGTAGGCGTAGGTGACGCCGGCCAGCGCGACGGGATCGGCGCCCACCGTCACGACCGCCGCCCGATCGCCGGAGCGCCGCAACGCGCGGAGGCGTGAATCGGCCGGCCCATCAGAGCCGCCCGATCGCCGGAGCGCCACAGCGCGCGGAGGCGTGAATCGGCCGGCGCATCAGAAGTTATCCGCCGGATTCGCGTCCCGCAGCTTGCGTACCGCCAGCAGCCCCGCCGTGCCGCACATGGCGAAGATCATCCCGAAGACCGCCAGCGCGCGCTCCGCATCCATCGCCAACGGCAGGAAGGTGCCCTTGGCAACGAAGTCGTAGAGCAGGATCGACAGGGCGAAGCCGGGCAGGAAGCCCAGGACCGCCAGGATGAGCGCCGCGGACAGCACCACGCGGCCGAGGTAGAAGTTCGAATAGCCCATCGCCTTCAGCGTGGCGTATTCGCGCAGATGGCTGGCGATGTCGCTGAACAGGATCTGGTAGACGATCACCATGCCCACGACGAGGCCCATCAGGCTCCCGAACATGAAGATGAAGCCGATCGGCGTCGCGTCCTCCCAGTAGCGGCGCTCCCAGGCCACCAGCTCGGGCTGGGTCAGCACCATCGCGTCGGACGGGATCGCGGCCGCCAAGCGCTGCTTCGCAAGCGCCGGATCGGCGCCGGGGACGAGGTTGATCGCCACGAGATCGATCGCGGAGACGGCACGCTCCTTCACGACGCGGCGGAAATTCACCTCCGACATGACGACGTTGCCGTCGGCGCCGAAGCTCGGGCCGATCTCGACCAGGCCGACGACCAGCATCTCGCGCGTGCCGACCTGTGCCGCGAAGGGCCCGCGTTCGGCCAGCAGCTTTGTGACATCGCCGAATTCGGGGCGGGAGCGGCGGTCGAAGGCCATGCTGTCGGGCCGCTTCAGCGCCTCGATCAGCGGTGCGAGGCCGGGGAAGTCCATCACCCCCGCCTCGATGTCGAAGCCGATCACCTGGATCGGCCGGCGCGTCCCCGTGTCCGGGTTCCGCCAGGTCGCCTGCGCGAGATAGACCGGCACGGCGGCGCGCACCTCGGGCAAGGCCAGGGCCTGGGATGCGCGGACCCGCGGCATGGTTTCGGGCCGGAAGCTGACCAGCGTCATCGGATGCATGAGGAAGAGGTCGGCACGGAAGGCGGACAGCAGCGCCGTCGCGCTCTCGAACAGCGCGCTCCGGAAGCCGAGCTGCATGAACACCAGCACGCAGGCGAACATCACCCCGGCGATGGCGGAGGCGAGCCGGGCCTTCTCGAAGCGCAACTGCCGCCAGGCGAGGCGCAGCGGCAGCCAGAACCAGCCGCCGGGCGCGCCGCGGCCGGGCGGCTGAGGCGCGGCAGCCAGCAAGGGCGGGGGCACGGGCGCGGCCTCCCCGCTGCGTTCTGGCGCCCAGGGCAACAGCGCCGGCGGGGGCGTCGCCACGTTCATGGCCGGATCGCCACCTGCACCTGCATGTTGGTGCGCCGGGCCAGCGCCGCGCGGCCTTCCTCACCAAGCGTGAGGCGCACCTCGACCGTGCGCGCATCGACCGCGGCCACGGGGTCAGTGCCGGCCTGGGTGGTGCGGCGGATCTGCCAGCCGATCTCGCGTACCGTCGCGGCGAAGCGCCGCGCCTCGCCGGGCACCACGACCTCGGCCGGGGCGCCGATGCGCAGCCGCGGCAGGTCGGTCTCGTAGACGTCGGCGACGACGTCGATGGCATCGAGATCGGCCATCTCCAGCAGGCCGTCCGTGCCGACCTGGTCGCCGGCGCGGGCGAAGATTCGCAGGATGGTGCCGGCGATCGGCGCGGCGACGCGGGACAGCGTCGCATCCGCCACGGCCTTGGCAAGCTGCGCCTCGGCGCTCATCAGCCGCGCCTCGGCCAGAGCGACATCTTCCGGGCGGGGCCGACTCAGCGTCTCCAGCGCCGCCTCGGCCTCGGCACGCTCGGCCGCGGCGCGGGCAGCGGCGACGCGGTTGCGGTCCACCACCGCCGCGGCCGCGGCGCCGGACGGGGCGAGGCGCTCCGAGCGCTCGGCATCGCGGCGGCTGATCTGCTCCTGCAGGGCAAGGTTCTCGATGCGTGCGCGCTGTGCCGCGATCTCGCTGGGGCGGCCACCGGCCCGGGTCTTCTCGAGCGCGGCGCGCGCCTCGGCGACCGCCGCCTCGGACTGCGCGACGGTCGCGTCTCGCTGCGGCGCATCCGCCAGCACGGCGAGCACCTGGCCGGCGGCGACACGGTCGCCCTCCGACACGAGCACACGATCGACGCGGGTGACGGCAAAGCCGCCGGGCTGGTTCAGCCGCCGTACGCGGGATGCCGGCTCCACGCGCCCGAGGGCGCCGACGCCGACCGGTTCGGCCTGCACCGCGGCCGCCGGGCGGGCGGCATGCTGCCCCGCGCCGGGATTCCCGCGCAGCGCGAAGCCCCCCGCCGCCAGGGCGAGCAGCCCCGCGATGCCCAAGAGGACGGTCCGCAGTCGCATGTCACTCGCCGTCCGGCACGATCAGCCGCGTCAGCGCGGCATTCACCGCCTCCCGCTCCGGCTGGGTGAGCGTGTAGAGGCCGAAGATCCGCGCCATGAACAGCCCGTCGCCGGCGGCGAGGATGGCCGCGCCATGGCCGGGCGGCAGGCCGTCCGCGGCGACGCGCTCGCGCATCCGCGCGATCACCTGGCGCATCGGATCGAGCAGCGCGGGGTCGTGGTGGAAGGCGGCAAGGAAGACGGCAGCGGCGCGGTCGCAGCGATCCTCGGATTCCGCCTGCGGCATGCCGACGGCCCACTCCACCATGGCCCGGGCGACCTGGCCCGGCCCGGGGGCCTGGGCGGCGACCCCCGCCTCGAAATCCGCCGCGACGAAGGCGGCGAGGCGGTGCAGCAGGCCGGAGAGCAGCGCCTCCTTCGAGGCGAAGTGGTAGAGCAGCCCCCCCTTCGAGACACCGGCGGCGCGCGCAGCCGCTTCCAGTGTCAGGGCGGAGACGCCACTCTTGCGGACGATCGCCTCGGCCGCGGCGAGG
>JAIYAI010000321.1 GCA_027489135.1 Acetobacteraceae bacterium | reverse complement strand
TAGACCAGGATGACCGCGTCGCGCTGCTCGGCGCCAACGGCAACGGCAAGTCCACCCTGGCCAAGCTGCTGGCCGGCCGGCTGGAGCTTCAGGCCGGCGAGCAGCACCGCGCGCCGAAGCTGAAGGTCGGCTATTTCGCGCAGCACCAGGCGGAGGAGCTCGACCCGCAGGGCACGCCCCTGTCGCACATCCAGGCGCTGATGCCGAAGGCGACCGAGACCGCCTGCCGCGGCCAGATCGCCCGCTTCGGCCTGGATGCCGACCGCGCCGAGACGCGGGTGAGTTCGCTCTCGGGCGGGGAGAAGGCGCGGCTGCTGCTGGCGCTCTGCACGCGCGACGCGCCGCAGCTTCTGATCCTTGACGAGCCGACCAACCACCTCGACATCGATGCGCGCGAGGCGCTGGTGAAGGCGCTTGCCGAATATGCCGGCGCGGTGCTGCTGATCACCCACGACCCGCATCTGGTGGAGCTTGTCGCCGACCGGCTCTGGCTGGTGGCGGACGGCACGGTGAAGCCCTTCGACGGCGACCTCGACGACTACCGCGCGCTGCTGGCGGAACGCGCCCGGGCGGCGGCAGGCCGCGGCGAGGAGACGGGCCCGACCCGGCGCGACGAGCGGCGCGAGCGGGCCGAGGCGCGGACGGCCCTGGCCCCGGTGCGCGACAGGCTGAAGAAGGTGGAAGCCAAGCTCGCGAAGCTGGCGGAGGAGGCGGCGACGATCGACGCCGCGCTGAACGATCCGCGCCTCTATGCCGGCAACAAGGCCGACCTCATCGCCCGCGCCACCGCCCGCCGCGCCGCCATCGCGCGGGAGACGGAGGCGTTGGAGGGGGAGTGGCTGGAGCTGAGCGAGAAGCTGGAGATGGCCTGAAGCGTCCCCTCCCCCGCCGGCGGGGGAGGGTCAGGGTGGGGGTGGCCCTGACGCGGTGCCACCATCTCCCCTTCGCGCGTCAGACCTCCACCGCCTCGATATTCGCGTGCAGCCAGCGCGCGATCCCGACCAGCCGCGCATCCTCCTCCCGCTGCCCCATCACCTGCAGCCCGACCGGCATCCCCGCCACGGCCATCAGCGGCACCGTCACCACCGGCGCGAACAGCATGCTGGACGGCGTGTTGAACACCGCATCCCCCGTCGGCCGAGCCACCAGCGGCTGGCCCGGCACGTCGCCCGCCCAGACCGGCGCCGGCCCCGGCGAGGCGAAGGAGATCACCGCATCCGCCAGCGGCGCGATCAACACGTGGCGGCGCTGCCCCTCCTCCCGCTGCGAGAGGCGCAGGGCGTAGTCGGCCGGGGTCATCTTCTCCGCCCCCGCCAGCGTCTGCTTCAGACGCGGGCTGATCGCGTCCGGGTCCTGGTTGATCAGGTTCCGGTGGCCCCACTGGTTCTCCCAGGCCGTGATGCCGTTGCTGATCGGCCCGGCCTCGGCGATGCCCGCCTCGAAATGCTCCAGCAGCTTGTGGTCGCCGCGGCGCAGCACCTGGATGCCCGCCGCACGCAGCCGGTCCAGCAGCAGGTCGAAGGCGCGCAGGCTGGCGGCGTCGAGCGTCTTCCAGCCCGCCCCCTCCATCACGATCAGCCGCTGCGGCTTCACCGGCGCGGGCGTCTGCTCCGGCCCCATCAGCCCGGCATGGCCGCGGTCGCCGCCGACGCGCTTCACGATCTCCATGGCAACGGCCCAGAGATCCTCGAAGCAGTTGGCGTGGGGACCATGCGTGCTCTGGCTGGTGGCCTGGCGCTCGCCGCGGTTGATGCCGCCCTGGCTCGGCTTGAGGGCGATGTTCCCGCAATAGCTGGCGCGACGGATGATGGAGCCGCCCACCTGCGTGCCGATCGCCGCCGGCATGAAGCCCGCCGCCACCGCCGCCGCCGAGCCGGAGGAGGATCCGCCCGGCGTGCGCGTCGCATCGAAGGGGTTGGTGGTCGGACCCGGATGCGACCCGCCGAGTTCCGCGGTGACGGTCTTGCCGAGGATCACCGCCCCGGCCTCGCGCAGCGCGCGCACCGCGGCATTGTCCCGCTTCGGGAAATTGCCCCGGTAGCCGGCCGCGTTCATCTGCGTCGGCATGTCCACGGTCTCGAGCAGGTCCTTGATGCCGATCGGCATGCCATCGATGGGCGAGATCGGCGTGCCCGCCGCCCAGCGCCGGGTGCTGGCCTCGGCCGCCGCGCGGGCGCTCGCCTCGTTCAGCGCCGCGAAGGCCTGCACCACGGGTTCGCGCGCCGCGATGGTGGCGAGGCAGCGGTCGAGATAGGCGCTCGGCGTATCCCTGCGGTCGCGCATCGCCGGCAGCGCGCCATGCCAGGTGAGGCCACGAAAGGTCTTCGGCGAATAGGTCATTGGTCGTTCCTCCTCATCGCAAGACGCCATCCCAGGCCGGCAGGCTGACCAGCGCCGCGAGCGCGATCATCGCATAGCAGACGCGGCGGAAGGTCAGTTCGCTCGCCAGGCCGAACATGCGCGCGCCACCCCAGATGCCGAAGGCATAGACCGGCAGCGCCACCAGGATCGGCCCGATCAGGGCGGGGGTCAGCAGCCCGGCGAAGGCATAGGCGATGCCGGCGAAGACGCCCCCCGCCGCGAGGTAGACCGCGAAGGATGCCCGGATCTCCCGCGCCGCGGCGGCGCGGCCGAGCAGATAGGCCATGGCGGGCGGCCCCGCGACCATCGCGACCCCGCCCAGCACGCCGCCCACCGCGCCGACCCCGACCGTCACGGGCCGCGCCGGCTGCCCCCGGAAGCGCCAGCCCGAGACCAGCAGCCCGAGCAGGCCGAGGATCAGCACGGCCACGCACCAGCGCAGCATGACCGGATCGAAGCTGACGAGCAGCAGCGCGCCCACCGGCGTGCCGAGGAGCAGGCCGAGGGCGAGCCAGCCGACCTCCGCGCGGTCGGCGATCCGCCAGGCGGCGGGGGTGAGGGAGATGATCGCCACCACGTCGATCGCCAGCATCAACGGCGCCGCGCGATGCGGACCGCCGAGCGCCGCGGAGGCCAGGGGGACGAAGATCAACGCCGCGCCGAAGCCGGAGAATCCGCGCGCGAGGCCGCCGGCGAGGGCGGCGGCGATCAGCCAGGCGAGGTCCTGGCCGCCTGGCAGGGCGGCGCGCAGTGTTTCCAGCATGCGGGAAGGATGCGGTGCGCCGCAGGCCAGCGATAGGGCAGGGGAATCGCACTTGAGAAAATGGTGTCTTCTCGCGACGCGGATTGATGGACTCTTGTTCTCTCCGCAGGCTGCGGAGGACGTCCGGTCATGTCGCTCATCTTGGCGCTTTCGG
>JAIYAI010000573.1 GCA_027489135.1 Acetobacteraceae bacterium | reverse complement strand
GGCGCTGCTGGAGGCGATGCTGGACGGCATCGCGGATCTGGCCCGCGCGCCGGGCGCGCCGCCGCGCCTCGTCTTCCTCGGCGACATGGTGGATCGGGGGCCGGACAGCATCGGGTCGCTCCGCCGCTGGGCGCGGGCAGAGCCTGCGCCGGGCATCGCGCGTGTCGACCGGCTGATGGGCAACCACGAACAGCTTCTGCTGCTGGCCAACGGCACCGGGCCGGAGGCCGCGAGCGCCGCGGCGGTGTGGCTCGCCACCAGCGGCGACACGATGCTGGCGGAGATGCGCGCGGCGGTCGGCGATGCGGACGCAGCGCCGGGGCCGGACGTGCTGGCCGCTGCGGTGGGGCCCGAGGTGATGGCGGCGCTGCACGCGCTGCGCGGGCACCTGCTGGTGGGCAACCTGATCCTGGTGCATGGCGGCATCGATCCCGCGCAGAAGCTGGAGGATTTCCTCGCCCTGCCCTGGGACACGCTGGCGGCGCGGCCGCGGCACTGGGCCTGGATCACCGGCGGCTTCCTCGACAGCCCGCACGGCATCCCGGGCCGCGTGGTGGTGCATGGCCATACGCCGCCGGCGAAGCAGAAGCCCTTCACCGGCCTCGACGACCCGCACGTGCTGCATGAGGGGCGACTCAACCTCGATGGCGGCAGCGCGGTGACGGGGATCGTCGCGGGGGCGGAGATCGAGACCGGGCGCTACAGGATCCTGAAGGCGATGGCGTGATGGACGAGCTCGACTTCCACCGCGTGCTGCACCGGCCCGGCACGCTGCTGGATGTGGGGGCGCATGACGGCGCCTTCGCCCTGCCCTTCGCGCACCTGCCGGGAAGCCGCGTCCTGGCCTTCGAGCCGCTGCCGAGCGCCTTCGCGCGGCTTTCCGCCGCGGCGGCCGGGGTGGCGAACCTGGAGCTTCGCCAGGAAGCGCTCGGCGATCATCGCGGCGAGGCGGTGCTCTCCGTTCCCATCGTCAACGGCGCGCCGTCCGAGCAATGGGCCTCCGTCGCCAAGGGCTACGCGCAGCACGGGGTGGAGGAGCAGCGCTTCACCGTGCCGCTGCGCCGCCTCGACGAATTTGGCCTCGCGGACCTTACCGCGGTCAAGCTCGATGCCGAGGGCGCGGAATACGAGGTGCTGCGCGGCGGGCGCGAGACCCTGCTACGCTGCCGGCCGATCCTCTCCGTCGAGATCGAGGAGCGGCACCGCGAGGGCTCGACCTGGGCGGTGCCGGCCTGGCTGGATGCGCTGGGCTTTGACGGCGTCTTCACGCTGCGCGGGGAATGGCGCGGGATCGCGGAGTTCCATCGACCGACCATGCAGCGGGCGAGCCCGGATCCGCGCATCTTCAAAGCGTCGGAGCCCTACGTCTTCACTTTCTACTTCCTGCCGCGGGAGCATGCGCCGGAGATGCTGGGGCGGCTGAGGACGGCGGAGGGAGTCCTGAATCCATGAGCCCGCCGCGCCTCTCGCAGAACCAGGCGCTGGCAGCGATCGCGCTGGTGGTGCTGGTCCTGCTGGCCTCGCTCGAGCTTGCGCACATGGCGCGCAAGCTGTGGCACGCGATCCGCTTCGGCGCGCTGCTGCTGCTGGTCTTCCTGGCATGGCAGTGGTGGCAGGCGCGCCGTCAGCGCTGACCCACCGCCAGCGGCAGCCACAGCACGTCCTCGATCCGCCGCGCGCCGGAGGCCAGCATCGCCAGCCGGTCGAAGCCGAGCGCGATGCCGCTGCCCGCGGGCATCCCGTGCTCCAGCGCGGCGAGGAAATCCTCGTCCACGTCCCAGTCCTCGCCCGGATAGAGCCGGCGCCGCTCCGCGACGTCGTGCACGAAGCGGGCGCGCTGCTCCAACGGGTCGGTGAGTTCGTCGAAAGCGTTGGCAAGCTCGATGCCGGCGACGAAAAGCTCCAAGCGCAACGCGGCGCGCGGGTCGGCGGGGTCGCGCCGGGCGAGCGCGGCCTGGGGTGCCGGCCAATGCGTCAGGAAGGTCGCGCGGCCGCGGCCGAGGTGCGGCTCCACGCGGTCGAGCAGCAGGCGGAAGAAGAGGTCCTCCCACCCCTCGCCCGCACGCGGCGGCACGCCGATGCGCGCGGCCTCGGCGGCCAGGCGCGCGGCGTCGCCCTCGGTGCCCAGGATGTCGATGCCGCCGCACCAGCGGTGGAAGGCCTCGGCCATCGTGATGCGCTCGAAGGGCAGGGTCAGGTCGGTCTCGACGCCCTCATGCGCGACGATGGGCGGGCAGACACTGCGGACGAATTCCTCCGTCTCGTCCATCAGCCCCGCCAGCGTCATCGCGGGCCGGTACCATTCCAGCATGGTGAATTCCGGTGCGTGGCGCGTGCCGCTCTCGCCGTTGCGCCAGACCCGGGCGAGTTCGTAGACCGGCCCCGCGCCGGCAACCAGCAGCCGCTTCAGCGCGAGTTCCGGCGAGGTGCGGAGCCAGAGGGTCCGCCGCTCCCCCTGCCCCAGATGGGGGACGTATTCGCTGCGGAAGCCCTGCAGGTGCACCTCCATGCCGGGGACAGGGACCAGGCAGGGCGTCTCCACCTCCCGGTAGCCGCGCGCGCCGAAGAAGCCGCGGGTCGCGGCGGTCAGCGCGGCGCGGCGCTCGAGGAAGGGCAGGCGGGCGGCGAGGCGCTCGGGGTCCCAGGGGGGAGAGCTTGGCGGAGTGGGCATGCTTGCGGTCGGGCTCTCATCGCGGGTAGTCGGCCCGCACCATGCCCGATGGCACGCCCACCCGCACGCCCCTGCGCACGCTCCGCACGCCCGAGGATCTCGCCGCCGCCGGCCTGATCCCGGAGGCGGCGCGCGCCGCCAT
>JAIYAI010000569.1 GCA_027489135.1 Acetobacteraceae bacterium | reverse complement strand
GCCGGCGCGCCCGTCGCGTCCCGCGCCCATCCCGCCAGCGGCGGCACCAGGGCCACCGCGGCGTAGAATATCGTGTAGTGGACGCCGAGGCCGAAGGCCCGGCTCTCCGGCGAAAGCACGCGGCCCAGCATGGCCATGATCAGGCTCGCCGGCGGTGCGGAGAGCAGGCCGAAGGCGATGAGCGACAGCCAGGCCGGCCCCCATCCCGCCGCCAGCGCCAGCACCGCGACGCCCATGCCGAGGATGCAGAGGCCGGAGATCAGGCCTGGGCGCCCGAATCGCTCGGCGATGGCGCCGCCGAGGGGCAGCAGCGGCAGGATGGCCCAGCCGATCAGGCTGGCCAGCGCGCCGGCCTCCTCCAGCGAGGCGCCTGACGCGGTCAGGAAGGCCGGGGTGAAGCCCAGCGCGACGGCGAAGGCGGCGTTGTAGCTGGCCCAGAGCAGCCCCACGAGCAGCAGCGGCCGCCATTCCCCGGACCTGAGGCGCGCCCGCTGCGCCGCCGCCGCGCTGCCGCGCCCCGCGGGCAGCGCGCCCATCAGCGGCGGTAGCGCGGCGGCGCAGAGCAGGGCGGAGGCTAGCAGCCCCATCCGCCAGGCATCGCCGAACCAGGGCAGGACCAGCAGCGCCAGGCCGATGCCGAACGGCCAGGCCGAGAGCAGCACGCCCATGGCAGTGACCAGGCGCGGTCCGGTGAAGGCGTCCAGGACCAGCTTGGCGCAGGCCGTGGTCAGCAGCGTCGAACCGGCGCCGGCGATGAGCCGGCCCGCCATGGCCGTGCCGAAGCCCGGCGCCGCGGCGAGCAGCAACCCGCCGGCGACCATCAGCCCGAGGCCCCATAGCAGCACGGCCCGGTCGCCGAAGCGCGCCAGCAGCCAGCCCGCCGGCAGCGCCACCACGACGCCCGCCAGCGAATAGGCGCCGATCAGCGCGCCGAGCGCGGCATAATCCGCTGCCAGCCCGCCCTCGGTGCCGACCAGCGCCGGGCCGAGCGCACCCACGGCCTGGAACTGCACGCCGAGCGCGACTCGCGCTGCGACGACCAGCGCGAGCAGGCGCCAGGGATTCGCGGCCGTGCCGGTCACCGCGGTGCGGGCGTGGCTACCAGCGCAGCGCGCGTAGCGCGGCGATGGGGTCCACGCCCTCCCGCGCCGCGACGGCGGCGAGATAGTCCGGATCGGGCTCCGACCCGTGTGCCTCGGCGGCGAGGCCGGTGAGCGCCCACACCGCATCCAGCCCCGCGGCGCGCGCGCCGGCGAGATCGGTGTGCGGGCTGTCGCCCACCGCGACGACGCGGGTCTTGTCGGCGATGCCGAGCATCTCCAGCACGGGGCCGTAGACGGCGGGGTCGGGCTTGCCGACCTCGAAGATGTCGCCCTCCAGCGCCTTGTAGACATCGGCCAGCGCGCCGGCGCAGATCAGCTTCTCGCCCGCGACCATCACATGCCGGTCCGGGTTCACGCAGAGCATCGGCAGGCGGTGCTTCGCGCAGTCCTCCAGGATGGCACGGTAGGGCTCGGCCGAGGTGCCGCCGCGGTCGGGATCGGGGCCGGTGTTCAGCAGGAAGTCGGCCTGGGCCGGATCGTCCACAAGCTCGGCCACGCCCTCCTCTACCACCGAGAGATCGCGCTCCGGACCGATATGAAAGGCGCGGCGGCCGAGGCGTTCGAACCAGGGGTGATTCCGGTCGTGCAGCATCCGCCAGGCGACCTCGCCCGAGGAGATGATGCCGTCGTAGAGCGCGGGATCGAGCCCCATGCGGTCCAGCATCGAGCGCACGAACCAGGACCGGCGCGGCGCATTGGTCAGGAAGACGACACGGGCGCCGCGCGCCTTCAGCCCGGCCAACGCCTCCGCCACGCCGGGATAGGGCTTGCGGCCGTCATGCACGACGCCCCAGAGGTCGAGCACCCAGCCGTCGTAGCGGTCGGCGATCGGGGCGATGCCGTCGAGGATCTTCATCGGCCTGCGCATCCTTCGGGAGATGCGAGGCCCGGCCTCGCGTGCGTTGGCGCCCTCATGCGACGAAGCGGCGCGCGAGGGCAAGCGGCGCCGTCACCAGGGGATCGGGGCTCCGCGCCAGTCGCGGAATCCGCCGCTGTCGGCGGGCGTCAGTCCATCGATGACCGCCAGCAGATGGGCCGCGGACTCCGTCGGCGTCAGCAGCACCTGGCCGGGCCGCGTGAAGGGGGCGGAGAGCCTGGTCGCCACGGTGCCCGGATGCAGCGCGACCACGATGCCCTCGGGGTGCGTGCGGGCCCATTCGATGGCGGCGGTGCGCAGCATCTGGTTCAGCGCGGCCTTCGCGGCGCGGTAGCCGTACCAGCCGCCGAGCCGGTTGTCGCCGATGCTGCCGACCCGGGCGGAGAGCGCGGCAAAGACCGCGCGGCCCTGGCGCGGCATCCGCGGCAGGAGGTGCTTCATCAGCAACGCCGGGCCGATCGCGTTGACCAGGAAGGATCGCGCCAGGGCTTCCGGGTCGAGCGCGCGCAGGCTCTTCTCGGGCTGAAAGCCGGGGCCGTGCAGCAGGCCGGAGGCGACGACGACGAGACGCACGCGCTGCGCCGGCAGCGCGGCGGCGGCGCGGGCGATGCTGGCTTCCTCGGCGACATCGAGATCGGGGCGGCCGAGCGCGACCACGTTCGCGTCGCCGAGGCGCTCCGCCAGCGCATCGCGCAGCGCGGCGCCGATGCCCCCGCGCGCGCCGATGACGACGGCGACCTCGCTCATGCGAGCATCCCGACCGTGGTCGCCAGGATGGCGCCGAGCGAGAGCGGCAGGCGCAGGCGCCGGTACCAGGCAGGCGCGTCCGGCGCGCGCCAATCCACCAGCAGCGCCGCGGCGAAGCCCGCCGCCAGCAGCACCAGCCCGGGCACCATCGGCAGCAGCAGCGCCACCCAGCCGAGCAGCGACGGCGTGACGCTCCAGGCGAGGCGCCGCAGCAGCGCCGCATCGTCGCCGTCGCGGATCGCCAGCCCCCAGCGCACGCCGCCGAGGAAGGAGAGGATCACCGCGCCATAGGCGATGAGCGCCCGCAGCGCGAAGCCCTGCTGATCCGGCGGCAGCAGGTGCGCGCCGGCGGCCGCGGCGGCGAAGGGCAGCAGGCCGGCAAGGCCGAGCCAGAGGGGCGCGGGCGGGATGGCGGGCATGGCGGACTCGTGGAGGTGGGGATGCCCGGAGGTGGCGTCGCGCCGGGGGCGCGCAACCCCGGCGCTGTGTCGCAGTTGATAGCGCATGACCCGCCACAGCGACGACCATCGGCCCGAGAACCCGAAGCGCGACCCGGAGCCCGGATCGAATACCATCAAGGACCCGGATGACTGGACCACCGGCGACGAGGCAATGACCGGCGCCCAGGCCAGCTATCTCAAGACGCTCTGCGAAGAGGCCAGGGAGGAATTCGACCCCGGCCTCAGCAAGGTCGAGGCGTCCCGCAGGATCGACGAGTTGCAGGCGAAGACGGGCCGCGGTCGCTAGGCATCCAGCCCGACGGCATCCGCCACATGCGCGACGCCGTCGCGCGCCAGCAGCGCCGCGAGGTCGCGCTTGATCCGCCCGACCAGCACCGGCCCGGCATAGGCGAAGCCGGTATAGACCTGCACCAGCGACGCGCCGGCGCGGATCTTGGCATAGGCCTGCGCCCCCGTGGCGATGCCGCCGACGCCGACCAGCGCCAGCCCCGATCCGCGCGCCGCGCGATGCGCCGCGCGCAGCATCGCGGTGGACCGCTCGAACAGCGGCTGTCCCGAAAGCCCGCCGGCCTGGCTCTTCTGCGCGCTGCGCAGGGTCGCGGGCCGCGCGATGGTGGTGTTGGAGACGATCAGCCCCGCCACGCCGCGCGCCGCGCAGGCCGCGACGATGGGCGGCAGTGCGTCCTCAGCCAGGTCCGGCGCGATCTTCACCAGCAAGGGCGGCTGGCGCGGCAGGTCGGCGCGTCGCGCGGCGATCGCGTCGAGGATCGCCGCCAGCCGCTCCTCCCCCTGAAGGTCGCGCAATCCCGGCGTGTTCGGCGATGAGACGTTGACGGTGACATAGTCCGCATGCGGCGCCACGGCGGCATAGAGCGCGGGGTAGTCGCGCTCCGGCACCGCGCCGTCCTTGTTCACCCCGATATTGGCGCCGAGGACCGCCGGGAGCGGCCGCGCCAATGCCGAGAGGCGCGCGACGTAGCTGTCCAGCCCCGCATTGTTGAAGCCGAAGCGGTTGATCACCGCCGCATCCTCCGGCAGCCGGAACAGGCGCGGGCGGGGATTGCCGGGCTGCGGCCGCGGCGTGACGGTGCCGACCTCCACCAGCCCGAAGCCGAGGCGCATCAACGGCAGGACGGCGACCGCGTCCTTGTCGAAGCCTGCCGCGAGGCCGAGCGGGTTGGCGAAGCGCAGCCCGAAGACATCGGTCGCGAGCGACGCCGGATCGGGCCGCGAGTCGCGCCCGGCCAAGCCGATCGTGAGCGCCTTCAACGCCAGGCCATGCGCCGTCTCGGCGTCCAGGCTGCGGACCAGCGGCATCAGGGCGGAGGCAAGCATGGGGGTCATCGCGCGCTCTCTGCCCGAAGCGCGGCCATTGGGGAAGCCGCCGCGCCCGCCTACACTCACTGCCGAGGGAGATATGCCATGTCCGACACGCTCGACGCCGTCGAGACGCGATACGCGCGCCTGGGCGACTTCACGCTGCGCTCGGGCGCGGTGATCCCCGATGTCCGCATCGCCTACGAGACCTACGGGCGGCTGAACGCCGCCGGCGACAATGCGGTGCTGCTGACCCATGGCTATACCGGCAGCCAGCACATGGCCGGCCGCTACGCCCCTGGCGGCGCGCCGCCCGGCGTGGCGGAGGACACGCCCGGCGCCTGGTCACTGATGATCGGGCCGGGCCGGCCGATCGACCCGGCCAGGTACTTCATCATCGCGTCCAACATGCTCGGCGGCTGCTACGGCTCGACAGGCCCCGCCAGCATCAACCCGGCGACGGGGAAGCCCTGGGGACCCGATTTCCCGGACATCACGCTGAAGGACATCGTGGGCGCGCAGCGGCGCATGCTGGAGGGGCTCGGCGTGCGCCAGCTCGCCGCCGTGATGGGCAGTTCCTATGGCGGATTCCAGGCCTTCACCTGGGCGACCACCCATCCCGACTTCGTGCGGTCCATCGTCGCGTGCAACACCGCCACGCATGGCAGCGGGCGGGAGGAGGATGTCGCGGCCATCGCCGCGAGCCTGGCGCGCGATCCCAATTGGAACGACGGCTGGTACTACGACAAGGGCGGCATCGCCGCGCGGCTCTTCGAGATCCGGCTGGAGACGCTGCAGCGCTACGGCATGGAGCAGGTCCTCGCCGCACGCTTCCCCGACCCCACGGCGCGCGCCGCCGAGATCCGCCGCCTGGCGGAGGCCTGGTCGCGCATCTTCGACGGCAACACGATGGTCACCTTGCGCCGTGCCATGGTGCGCTATGACGCGCGGCCGGACTTCCACCGCATCCGCTGCCCCGTGCTCTACGCGCTGACGACGACGGACGTCCTGTTCCCGCCGTCCATCGCGCCGCCCGCCATGGACCTGTTGCGCGCGGCGGGGGTGGAGGCGCGGTTCTTCGAGATCAGGAACGATCGCGGCCATCTCGGCGTGAATGTCGACAGCCCGGGCTGGGTCGAGACGCTGCAGGGCGTGTTCGACCGCGCGGCGAAGGCATGACCCGGCCCGGAGGGCCGAGCACGCGTCTGCGCGCCGCGCGGAGTCGCGCGAGAGCCAAGCGGCCGGATGGCCGCGCCCGGCGATCGAGGGGCGTGAAGGCGAAGCCTTCATGCACGTGACGTGAAGGGACCGCTGCTGCTGCTGGCGGGCATCGCGCTCTACAGCCTTCTCGACGCCAACAACAAGCTGATGTCGGCAGCCTACGGCGTCGGCCAGGCGGCGGTGTTCCGGTATGGCACGCTGCTGCTGCTGCTCGGCGCCGCGGCCCTGCTCGTGCGCGGCGGCCTCGGCACGCTGCGCACGGACCGGCCCGGCATGCATG
>JAIYAI010000731.1 GCA_027489135.1 Acetobacteraceae bacterium | reverse complement strand
TCGTGGAAGCGGATGCGGCCCTGGGTGGTGTCGGCCTCGAAGTCGGGGGCCTTCTGCCCGATGGCAAGGGTCATGGCTTTGCTCCTGGATGGGCGCGGCGGATCCTCCGCGTCGCGGCCTCGAATGATATCTGCCCGACATTACGATGGGCTCGCGAGCGTCTGACCATATGCGGATCCGATCAAGTACCAGCCCGGCGACGGGCGACCGCCTCGACCGGCACGGGCAGGGCCGGCAGCAACTGCGCGGCAAGCCCGGCCACCGCCCCGATCACGATCAAGGCCGGCGTGGCGATCCCGCTGCGCCGCACGGCCAGGGTCGCGGCCCCCAGCGTCGTCCGCAGCACCGCCTGCCCCGGCAGCGAGGCCTGGGAGACCACCGCCACCGGCGTCGCCGGGTCGCGCCCCGCCGCCAGGAGGCGCAGCGCGATCTCGTCCAGCCTGGTCAGCGCCATGAAGGCCGCGATGGTCCCGCCCGCCTGCGCCAGCGCCGCCCAATCGACATTGTCCGGCAGGGCGCCGGCCTCGTCATGCCCCGTCACGAAGGTCACGGCGCTGGCGACGCCGCGGTGGGTCAGCGGGATGCCCGCCGCCGCCGGTGCCGCGAGGCCCGCGGAGACGCCCGGCACCACGCGCCAGGCAACGTCGGCCTCGGCCAGCGCGATCGCCTCCTCGCCGCCGCGGCCGAAGACGAAGGGGTCGCCGCCCTTGAGGCGCACCACCCGCTGCCCGGCCCGCGCGCCCTCGATCAGTCGGGCATTGATCCGCGCCTGGCTCATCGGCGCCTGGCCCTTGCGCTTGCCGACGTTGAGGATGGTGGCCCCCGCCCGCACCAGGCGCAGCACCGCGCGGCCGGGCAGGGCGTCGTGCAGCACGAGGTCGGCGCGCTTCAGCGCCTCCGCCGCCCGCAGGGTCAGCAGGCCGGGGTCGCCGGGGCCGGCGCCGACCAGCCAGACCTCGCCGGGGCGGGGGACGTCGCCGCTGGCGAGGACGGCGGGATATTCTACGTCTGACATACGTTTATTCCTGGGCTGGTGATTTAACAGCACAGCCTATCCCCGACCCGCAAGCGCTGTTTTGCATGGCCCCCATCCGCAGCCCGTTGGAACCCCCTGGCTTGTATATCCGTCTCAACATAGTAGATTAAGAATTCACCGCTGCGATGACGTGAAAGCCAGCCAGCCATGTCCAGCCCCGCGAAGCTTCGCCCCGCAACCGCGCCCGTGGTCTTCACCGGCAACTTCCTCTCGGACGGCCGCGTCGCCTGGCTCGCTGGCGACGGCACCTGGAGCCCCCGCATCGCCGAGGCCCGGGTCTTCCCGGCCGAGGCCGCCGCCCGGGTCCCGCAGGACCCGCGCGTCGTCGGTCCCTATGCGGTGGAAGTCGACCTCGCCGCCGGCCTGCCGACCCCGCGCCGCTTCCGCGAGCGCCTGCGCGTCACCGGCCCCAGCGTGGTTGCCGAGCCCGCGCTACGCCTGGCCCTGGCGAGCTGACGATGAACGCCGTTACGCCCGTGGGCGCCCCGCGCCATCCGGAGCACGCCCGCCTCTACCGATACGACGCGATCGACCGCGCCTTCCTGCAGGAGCGCATTGCGGAGTTCCGCGGCCAGGTGCAGCGCCGCATCGACGGCGCCCTGACCGAGGACGAGTTCAAGCCGCTGCGCCTGATGAATGGCCTCTACCTGCAGCTCCATGCCTACATGCTGCGCGTCGCCATCCCCTACGGCCTGCTGAGCAGTACACAGATGCGGCAGCTCGGCATGATCGCGCGGCGCTGGGACCGCGGCTTCGGCCACTTCACCACGCGGCAGAACATCCAGTTCAACTGGACGAAGCTGGAGGACGTCTGCGCCATGCTCGAGGCGCTGGCGGATGTCGACATGCACGCCATCCAGACCAGCGGCAATTGCATCCGCAACGTCACCACCGACGAATACGCCGGCGCCGCGTGCGACGAGGTGGTGGACCCCCGGATCTATGCCGAGATCCTGCGGCAATGGTCGACGCTGCACCCGGAGTTCACCTGGCTGCCGCGCAAGTTCAAGATCGCCGTCACCGGCAGTCCGCAGGACCGCGTCGCCGCGCAGGTGCACGACATCGGCGTGCTGGCCAAGCGCGACGCCGGCGGCGCGGTGGGCTTCGAGGTCTGGGTCGGCGGCGGCCTCGGCCGCACGCCGCTGCTGGGGACGAAGATCCGCGACTGGGTGCCGGAGGCCGACTTCCTGCGCTTCATGGAAGCGGTGCTGCGCGTCTACAACGCGCTCGGCCAGCGGGAGAACATCTATCGCGCCCGCATCAAGATCCTCGTGCGCGACATGGGCGCGGAATTCGCCGGCGCGGTGGAGCGGGAATTCGCCGCCATCCCGCGCGACCCCTACGCGCTCGATCCCGCCATCGTCGCCGCCATCGCGGCGCATTTTGCAGCCCCGCCCTTCGCGGCGCTGGCCGACGAGCCCGCGACCTATGTGCGTGCGCGGCGGGAGAATGCGGAGTTCGCCGCCTGGACGCGCAACGCGCTCCGGCCGCACCGCGCGCCGGGCTATGCTTCGGTGACCATCTCCCTCAAGCCGATCGGCGGCATCCCCGGCGATGCCAGCGCCGATCAGATGGAGGCGCTGGCCGACCTCGCCGAGCGCTACAGCTTCGGCGAGATCCGCGTGACGCATTCCCAGAACCTCGTCCTCGCGCATGTGCGGCAGGAGGATCTCTTCACGCTCTGGCAGGCGCTCGGCCCGCTCGGCCTGGCGACGCCGAATATCGGGCTCGTCAGCGACATCATCGCCTGCCCGGGGATGGACTATTGCGCGCTGGCCACGGCACGTTCCATCCCCGTCGCCCAGCGCATCTCGGAGCGTTTCGCCCGGCTCGACCGGCAGCTCGAGATCGGGGAGCTGAACCTCAACATCTCCGGCTGCATCAACGCCTGCGGCCACCACCATGTGGGGCACATCGGCATCCTCGGCGTCGATAAGCGCGGCGAGGAGGTTTATCAGATCACCCTCGGCGGCAACCAGGGCAACGACGCGTCGATCGGTGAACTGATCGGCCCCGCCTTCTCCTACGACGCCGTGGTCGATGCGGTGGAGACCCTGCTCCGCACCTATGTCGATCGCCGCGACCCCGGCGAGCGCTTCGTCGACACCTACCGCCGCCTCGGCGCGGTGCCCTTCCGGGAGGCCCTCTATGCCCCTGCTTGAGAACGGCGGCCTCGTCGCGGATCCCTGGGTCGCGGTCGCGCCCGATGCACCCATCCCCGACGCGCCCGCGATCATCGGCCATGACCGCGCCCTGGCCGAGGCCGAAGCGCTGGCCGGCCGCAACACGCCGCTCGGCGTGACCCTGCCGAACGACGTGCCGCCGGAAACACTGCTGCCGATCCTCGACCGCCTGTCGCTGGTCGTCCTCGACCTGCCGAAATTCAGGGACGGCCGTGCCTTCACCCAGGCGCGCACGCTGCGGGAACGCCACGGCTTCCGCGGCGAGATCCGCGCCGCCGGCCATGTCATCCCGGACCAGTACGCCGCGCTGCTCCGCTGCGGCGTCACCACCGTGGCCGTGCCGGAGGGCACCGACCCAACGGTGTGGGACGCCGCGCGCCGCGTCGTCTCCATCGCCTACCAGCCCCGCCTCGATCCCACCGCACCCTTGGCCGGCCTGCGCCGCCGGCTGGAGCTTGCCTGATGTCCGCCCTGTCCCGCCGTTCGCTGCTTGCCCTGCTGCCCGCCGCGCTGCTCGCCCGCCCCGCGCTCGCCCAAGGCGAGGCCTGGCCGAGGGAGCGCTCCGTCCGCCTGATCGTCCCGGTCGCCCCCGGCGGCAGCCAGGACATCGTCGCCCGCCTGACCGCGCGGCACCTCGGCGACGCCATCGGCCAGTCCGTCCTGGTCGAGAACCTGCCCGGCGCCGGCAGCAACATCGGTTATGAGGCCGGCGCGCGGGCGAGGCCTGACGGCTACACCCTGGTCGCCGGCTCCGACACGCTGTCGATCAACAAGGCGCTCTTCCCGCGCCTGCCCTTCGACCCGGTGGAGGGCTTCGCGCCCGTCGCCCGCACGGTGAAGGTGCCGCAGATCCTGGTGGTGCGCGCCGACAGCCCGGCGACGTCGCTGGACGCATTCATCGCCCTTGCCCGCCGCGGACAGCCCAATGTCGGCACGCCGGGCAATGGCAGCCTCGCGCACCTCCTGGGCGAGGTGATCCAGCAGACCACCGAGACGCGCTGGACCCATGTGCCCTATCGTGGCGGCGCCCTGGCGGTCAACGACCTGCTCGGCGGGTCGCTCACGGGGGTGATGATCAACATCGGCGCGGTGACGGACCATGTGCGGGTCGGCCGCTTGCGCGGCCTCGCAGTCTCCTCCGGCACCCGCACCGCGGCGCTGCCGGACGTGCCGACGCTGGCCGAGGCCGGGCTGCGGGGCATCGAGGCGATGGGCTGGCACGGCATCGTCGCCCCCGCCGGCACGGACCCCGTGATCGTGGCGAAGCTGAACGCGGAGATCCGCGGGCTGGCGAAGCGGCCCGAGATCGCGGAGCGCATCGCGGCGCTCGGCATGGAGCCGGGGGAGGATACACCGGCCGAACTCCTGGCGCTGATGCGCGCCGACGCCACACGCTGGGGCGAGGTGATCCGCACCGCCCGCATCCGGCCGGACTGACGGGGGTACAGGCCCATGCTGCCGCTGGCGGTCGATGTCTCCGCATGGCGCTGCATCCTGGTCGGCGACGGGCGGGCGGCGCTCGCCAGGCTCGACATGCTGGACGCGGCCGGCGCCCGCGACCTCACCGTCTTCGCGCCGGGCTGCTCCATGGCCATGCGGGAGAAGGCGGGCCCTCGCCTGGTGGAACGCCTGCCGACCGACGCGGAGGTCATCGCGGCACGGCTGCTCTTCATGGCCGGCCTCTCGCATGCCGACAGCGAACGCCTGGCCGCCCTCGGCCGCGAACACCGCGTGCTGGTGAACGCGGAGGACATCCCACCCCTCTGCGACGCCTATGCCCTCGCGATGGTGCGCCGCGGCAACCTCGTCATCGGCGTCTCCACCGAAGGCCGCAGCCCGGCCGTGGCCCGGGTGCTGCGGCAATGGCTGCAATCCCGCTTCGGCGCCGAATGGGAACAGCGGCTGGAGGACGCCGCCGCCCTGCGCGACAGCCTCCGCGCCCGCGGCGCACCCCCCGCCGCCATCACCGCCGCCACCGCGGAGCTTCTCGAACCCTGGCTGGTCGAAGCGCACGCCTCGCGCGAGGGCTAGGACCTTCGCTATGCTCGCCCGCGGACAGAGATCCGAGGGAGGACACGCCATGAACGCCCCCGCCGCACGGCGCCTCTCCGCCGTGCCCGTCGCGCCCGCCCTGCTCGCCCATGTGGTGCTCCGCACCGCCGATCTCGGCCGGTTGCGCGACTGGTACGCCAAGGTGCTGAACGCGCAGGTGGTGCATGAGAACCCGATGCTCTGCTTCCTCACCTACGACGAGGAGCACCACCGCATCGCCATCATCGGCCAGCCCGGGCTGGCGCCGGCCGCGCCGAACGCCACCGGCCTGCACCACATGGCCTTCACCTATGCCGGGCTCGGCGACCTGCTGGCCACCTACCGCCGCCTGAAGGACCAGGGGATCGAGCCCTTCTGGCCGATCCATCACGGCATGACCCTCTCGCTCTACTACCGCGACCCGGACGGCAACCAGGTGGAACTCCAGGTCGACACCGTCCCCTCCAAGGCGGCCGGCACCGCGGTCTTCCACAGCCCCGCCTTCGCCGCCAACCCGATCGGCGTCACCTTCGACCCGGAGGCACTGGCCCGCGGCTGGGAAGCCGGGGTGGCGGAGGTGGAGCTGCTGCGCCAGCCGCCCCTGCCACCGGGGAAGACGCCGATGGACATGCTGCCGCACTGAAGGGCTTGCCTCCGCGCCCGGCATGCCGAAGTCTGGACGCAAGGCTCCAGACCCGCAGAACCGATGCAGCATCCCAGCGCCGAACCCGTGCTGTTCGAGGCGACGACGACGCCCCCGCCCGGCCTGTCTCCGCGCGGGCTGCGCATCCTCGCCGGCGGCGTGGTCCTCGCCTCGATGGTGATCGGCTGCCTCTTCGCCTGGCTCGGCGCCTGGCCGATCCTGGGCTTCACCGGCGCGGAGGCAGCGCTGGTGCTGGGGCTGCTGGCGCTGCACCGGCGATGGTCGCGACGGACCAGCGAGACCCTGACCCTCGCGGGCGGCATGCTGACGATCCGACGCACGGACTGGCGCGGTCGGCGCGAAAGCGTGGCACTCGATCCCTACTGGACGCGGCTGCTGCTGGAGGAGCGGCCCGGACGCGTCAGCGCCCTGCTGCTGCGCCACCACCGCGCGACGGTGGAAATTGGCACCAGCCTCGGGGAGGAGCAGAAGCGCGACCTTGCCGAGGCGCTGGACGACGCGTTGCGTCGCTACCGCTCGCCGGTCTTCGACAACCCACAGCTTCGGGAAGACTGAGCACCGCGAGGCGGCATGCCCGGCTTGAGCGGCCCCTTCTGGGCCGCGATCCGGTGCAGCAGGCACGGGCCGGCACGGCTGCTCCGGTCGGCATGCATCGCCGGCCCGGGGGGCGGCGATCGCAGGCCGGGCACGTCACTCGGTGGGGGCGAGGCTCTTGATCAGGTCGAAGACCCGCTTGCGCACCGAGGGGTCGGTAATGCGGTAGTAGGCCCGCACCAGTTCCAGCGTCTCCCGCCGGTGGAGCGTGTCGTCCTCGAAGCCCTCCTGCCCCTCGGCGAAGCCGAAGCTGCGGCGGCTGGCGCCATTGCCCATGGTGTCGGGCATGTCGTCGAAGAAGAAGCTGATCGGCACATCCAGCACGCGCGCCAGGTCGAACAGCCGGCTCGCGCCGATGCGGTTCACGCCACGCTCGTACTTCTGGACCTGCTGGAACGTCAGACCCAGCGCCTCACCGAGCTTCTCCTGGCTCATACCCAGGAGGGTCCGCCGGAGCCGCACGCGGCTGCCGACATGGGCATCGATGGGACTGGGGCGATGTTCCCGCTCGGCCCGGTCGGTAACTTCGTCGGCTGCCATACTCACGATACTCCCGTCCTCCAAGACAGGGCCAAAGCCGGAAGGGGGATCCGGCCTGCTCGCCTTCTGCGGGTAGAGGACCCGCGGGTCACGCTTCGTTTTATACCCACTTGGAAATCTCGCGTCAATGGTTTTGAGATTTCTCAATAAAAAACGAGTGATTATCCTATCCTAAGCGCGAAACCCGTCACGGTGGATGGTGCGTCCCCACGCGAACCCGAGCAATACGCTCAAAATCGACAACCCGGAAGGGAGAATGAGGCCGTAGCCCGCGAACGGGGTTGCCGGCATCGCCCGTTTGAGGGGCGAGATCAGGATTCCCCGCTCGCCCAATGGTAGTACATGATCTCGTATCCCAAGCGAATCAAAAACGGTCGAGATCCCGCTCTGCGCCACCCTGGCCAGGGGCAATCCCTCCTCCACCGCCCGCATCCGTGCCGCCGCAAGATGCTGCCAGGGCCCCGCCGACTCGCCGAACCAAGCATCGTTTGTGATGTTCACGAGCCAAGCCGGCCGCGGCACCGGCGTCACCGCCCCCGGAAAAATCACCTCGTAGCAGATCAGCGCCCCGAAGGATGGAACGCCCGGTACCGTTAGCGTGACCGGCCCCGGCCCGGCGCTGAAATCCATGCCCCCGGCCGCCAGGCGCACCGGAATCCAGCCAGAGAGCGGCATGTACTCGCCGAAGGGCACCAGGTGCGCCTTGTCGTAGAGGGCCACCACCTCACCGGTCGGGTCCAGCGCGACCAGGCTGTTGAACACCGCGGACAGCGCGCCGTTGGCAGCGAATTCCGCCCGCACCGTGCCGGCCAGGAGCACCGCCCCGGAGGGCAGCAGCGCCGCCGCCGCCGCCCGCGCCCCCGGATCCTGCACGAGCAGGTAGGGGCTAGCCGTCTCCGGCCAGATCACCACCAGATTGTGATCCGGGCCGGACCCGGAGGGCCGCCGCGCAACCGTCATTTCGATCCCTTCTCGTGTTAACTCGAGATAAGTCTCGAAAATTCGCCTCCGTTCGTCAGGTGACCACTTCACCGACTGTTGAATGTTGCCCTGCACCAGCACCAGGGTCGTGCCGGTGTCGCCGTCGGGCGCGGTGCCGATCCGCCAGGCCCCGAAACCGGCCAGCAGCACCAGCACCGCCGCCCCCCCCGCCAGCGGCCGCCAGCCGCCCAGCACCGGCAGCCCCGCCAGCAGCACGGTCAGCAGCGTCAGCCCATGCGTCCCGACGAACGCCGCCGCCTGCACCGGCAGCGCGGCGAAGGCCCAGACCGTACCGAGCAGGTTCCAGGGAAAGCCGGTGAACAGGATCCCCCGCGCGATCTCGGCCAGCGTCCAGGCCCCGGCGAAGCCCAGCAGCCGTGGCCAGCCCGCCGGCAGGGCCCGGGCCAGGATCGCCGGCGGCACGGCAAAGGCGGCGACCGGCACCGCCAGCGCCGGCGCCGCCAGCGGCACCAGCCACCACCAGGTCGCGGCATCGACCAGGATGGCATGCGTCACCCAGTAGAGCCCCGCCACAGCATGGCCCCAGCCCCAGGCGAAGCCGAGCAGGCCAGCGCGCTTCCACCCCCCCGCCGCGCCCAGCAGGGCGAGCAGGCCGGGCAGGCTGACCAGCAGCACCGGCACCGCATGCACGGGCGGCAGGGCGAGCGCGGCCAGCGCGCCCAAGGCGAAGGCAGCCAGCAGGGCGCGCCATCCGGCGAGCCCCGCGACGCGGTCGAGGAAGCGCGTGAACACGGGCCTGCTCAAGCATGACGTGCGGGGCGCCGCCAAGATGGGATCGGCCGACGCCGGCCTCAGCCCGCCCGCCGCAGGCCGAGGAAACGCGGCCAGGGGCCCGCCCCCCAGGGCCGCCGCAGGTTGTTCACCAGGAAGGCGGCCAGGAACAGCACGCAGAGGCCGGGCAGCAGCGGCGTCGCCAGGAAGCCAACCTGCGCCTGCTCCGCGAAGACCACGATCGGATTCGCGCCCGCCGGCGAATGGATGGTGCGCGTTGCCTGCATCACGGCCAGCGCCGCCCCGACCGCGACCGCCGCCCAGAGTTCCATCGGCCCGCCCAACGCCTGGTGCGCAGCATGGAAGCCCAGGCCGACCAGCGTCGACAGGACATGCCCGCCGAGGAAGCTGCGCGGCTGCGCCATCGGCCCGCGCGGCATCCCGAAGAGGATGACGCAGGACCCGCCCAGCGAGGGCAGCCACCAGGGATGGTCGGTCATGTGCAACAGGACGACGCAGCCGACCAGCGCGGCGACGGTGCCGAGGAAGCCGGCCAGCAGGCGCTGCCAGGATGTCCGTATCGTCATCGCCGCATCGTCCCCCGCGCGCGCAGCATGACGAGGTCCGCGGCGGTGTCCACGTCGCGCAGGCGCCGCACCAGCGCGGGGGGGCGGCGGCCACGGCAATTGTACAGTGTGTCGGCCAGCGCATCGGACGTGGACCAGCGCACCGCCCGGAACGGCGCGGCTGGCGGGCGCGGGCCGAAGCCGACCAGCCAGTAGCCGCCATCCTCGGCCGGGCCGAAGACCGCCGGGGCGCCGGCGCGCAGCGCCCGGAAGGCGGCGGCGATGTCGGCGGGGCGGATGCCCGGGATGTCGGAGCCCACCAGCACCGCGAAGGGGCGATGCCGGCGCAGCGCCCGGTCCATGCGGGCGCCGAGGTCGCCGGGGCCCTGCGGGAAGCACGTCGGCCCGGCGGGCCAGCGCATGCCGCGCGCCGCCAGGCGGTCCGGCGTCGCCGCCAGCATCGTCCGCCAGCGCCGGTCGCGACCGAGGCCGCGGACCAGGCGCTGCACCTGCCCGCGGTGGAAGCGTAGCGCCGCCATCGCCCCGACCTCACGCGCCAGGCGCCGCTTGACGGTGCCGAGGCGCGGCGCGCGGGCGAAAAGGATGAGAGTCTGGTCAGCCATGCCGGGCACCGAGCGGCCTATTCATAGAGACGCCGGATCACCCGCGGCGGCACGCCGAGGAACCAGAGCGAGAGGCAGGCGAGGTTGCGCGCGGAGCGGCGGGTCCAGCCCTCGCGTCGCCAGCGCTCGGCCGAGGTGACGGCGGCGACGGGCATGGGCGCGAGGCGGCGGCTGCCGAGGCGGCGCACCAGGTCCACGTCCTCCATCAGCGGCAGCGGCCGGTAGCCGCCGACGGCGTCGTAGAGGCCGCGGGCGATCAGCAGCCCCTGGTCGCCATAGGGCAGGGCGAGGACGCTGCAGCGCCAGGCGACCAGGCGTTCCAGCCGGCGGGCCTGCGGCGAGGGGTCGTCGAGGGCAAAGGCGAAGTAGTGGGCGCGCGCCGGATCGGCCATGGCGGTCCGCACCGCCTCCGACCAGCCCGGAGCGAGGCGCGTGTCGGCATGCAGGAAGAGCAGCCAGTCGCCGGTGGCGGCGGCAGCGGCGGCGGCGAGCTGCGGGCCGCGGCCGCGCGGCGCCTCGACGACGCGGGCGCCGAGGGTCCGGGCAAGGTCGCGGGTGCCGTCCGTGCTGCCGCCGTCTGCGACAATCTGTTCCAGGGGGCGGGCTTCGGCCAAGGCCTGGAAACTGCTTGGTAAACTTCTCGCGATGTTTAGTGTCGGCAGCAAAATGGACAGGCTTTGTTCGCTGGGGGATTTAACCAAAGGTTCATTCGATGTTCTTGACTCTCCCGAGTCGCTTCGGCAAACTCCGTTAAGAACAGACAGGGAACGCGTCATGCCGGATGGTCTTCCCGCCGTCAGTCGTGGTTTCGCAGATGCGCGGCCCAAGGTCACGACCCGCACGACCGCGACCCCCCCGGTCACGACCCGCATCCTCGCGCGGGAGGAAGGCTTCTCCGTCGCCCGCAAGGGCCGCGGCGCCGGCTCCAACCCCGCCGTGCGGTTCGAGCGCACGCGCCGCGTCGCCGAGGATGACGGCTGGGGCTCGCTCGACGACCTGTTGGACCTGCCGCCGCTGCCAACGACGCTGACGCGCGACGCCACGCGCTCCGCCCTGGCCTGGAACGAGAGCCCGTATATCGGCTTCGACCGCTCGCTGAACCCCTATCGCGGCTGCGAGCATGGCTGCGTCTACTGCTATGCCCGGCCGAGCCATGCCTATCTGGGCCATTCCCCTGGCCTCGACTTCGAGACGCAGCTCCATTTCAAGCCGGATTTGCCCGCTCTCCTGGATAAGGAGCTGCGGAAGAAGGATTATGTCCCGCGGCCGGTCGCGCTCGGCGCGAACACGGATCCCTACCAGCCGATCGAGCGAACCCTCGGCATCACCCGCGCCGTGCTGGAGGTGCTGGAGCGTTTCGGCCATCCGGTGACGATCGTGACCAAGTCGGCGCTGGTGCTGCGCGACATCGACATCCTGCAGCGGATGGCGCGGCGCAACCTGGCGCATGTGTGCCTCTCGGTCACCACGCTGGACGGGACGCTGGCGCGCACCATGGAACCGCGCGCCGCAACGCCGGCCCGGCGGATCGAGGCGATCCGTCAGCTTGCCGCGGCCGGCATTCCGACAGGCGTGCTGGCGGCGCCGATGATCCCCGGCGTCAACGACATGGAGCTGGAGCGGATCCTGGAAGCCTGCGCGCAGGCGGGTGCGACGCGCGGCGGCTACGTGCTGCTGCGCCTGCCGCTCGAGATCGCGCACCTCTTCGAGGAATGGTTGACCCTGCACCTGCCGGACCGCGCGAAGAAGGTGCTGGCGCTGGTGCGGCAGACCCGGGCGGGGCAGCTCTACGACAGCCGCTTCGGCAAGCGGCAGACCGGCACCGGCGTCTATGCCGACCTGCTGGCGCAGCGCTTCAGGATGGCCGCAGCGCGCCATGGCATGGACGGCACGCGGGTGGTCAGCCAGGCGCTGGACTGCACGCAGTTCCGCGTGCCCGCGACGGAGAGCCGGCAGCTGGAGCTGCTGTAGGATCAGGTGAGCCGCGCGGCGATGTCCTTCAGCCGCGCCAGCTTCTGCACCACCCCCGGCAGCTCCCCCACCGCCTCGCCATAGGTCCAGACGTAGGAGAGCACGGCGAAGATCGCGCCCGCGCTTGCCGCCGCCGGGTCGCGCGCCAGGATCGCCAGCGCGGCGAGCGTCAGCCCGATCTGCAGCAGCTCGATCACCCCCCAGGACCGCGCCTCCGCGTCCGAGATACGGACGCGCCAGAAGCGCAGGCGATACGCGAAGTGCCGCCGCACGCTGCGCGGCGGGGCGGCGGCGACAAGCCCTACCTCGCGCTCAAGCCGGTCGTTCAGCGCGGCGTTGTAGCGCAGGCTGAGCCGCCCGAAGCGCCGCGTCTCCCACGCCGCCGGCGCCAGCGCGAGCAGTGCCAGCAGCCCGACCCAGGGACTGAGGATGCACAGCATCACCACCGCGCCGATGAAATGCACGGCGGAGGCGGCAACGGCCGGAAGCTCGGTCTGCAGGAAATCGATCACCTCGCGCGAGAGGGCGACGCGCGCCGCGACATGGGTCGGGTCGGCGCCGGCGGCGCGTTGCCGCTCCACAAGGTCGGAGGCGAGGTCGGCATAGACCAGGGTGAAGACCCGCGTGTCGTAGACATGCCGGAACAGCCCCGTCGCCAGGTGCACCAGCCAGGCGCCGAGCAGCGGGATCACACCGTTCCAATCGCCCTTCAGCACGGCGTCGATGGCGATGCCGGTAAGCCAGGGATAGAGGACGTCGAGCAGGTTCTCCGACAGCGTCAGCGCATAGGTCAGCGTCAGCCGCCAGCGATGCCGGCCGCCGAGCCCGGTCAGCAGCGCCCAGGCGGTCGGCGCGGCCATGGCCTAGATGGCGAAGTTCAGCGGCGCCGAGGCAGCCCGCCTGAGCCCCGCCGCTGCCGCGCGACGCAACAGGTCGTCGAGCGTCAGGGCACCCAGCCGCTCCCGCAGCATCGCATCGAGTTCCGCCCAGAGCGGCGCCACCACCGCGTCCTGCAGTCGGCCGGAGAGGCCCGGCTCGCCGGGCTCCAGCGCCGGATCGCCCAGCGCGCCCAGCACCTGCGCCAGGGTGATGTCCCGAGCCCGTCGCGCCAGGCGGTAGCCGCCGCGGGGCCCGCGCACGCTGTCCAGGATTCCGGCACGGGAGAGCGACTGCAGCACCGGCTCCAACCCGCGCCGCGCCATGCCGAGGCGCTCGGCGATCTCGGCGGCGGGGGCGAGGTCGGTGGCGCCGCGCCCGGCATGGAAGCCGATATCGAGGGTGACGGCGATCGCGGTCTGGGCGCGGTCCTGGCGAAGCAGCATGCCCCTAAAATACGTGTCCTGATCGTGGTATCCAGTCCCCAATGTCCGATTCGCCCCCCTCCGTCGCCCGCGGCCGGATCTTCGGCAGCGTCCTCGAGACCATCGGCGGTACGCCGCTGGTCCGCCTGCCACGGCTGGAGGCGGCGGACGGGCTCAGGGCGCGGCTGGCCCTGAAGCTGGAATTCGCCAACCCGCTGGGGTCCGTGAAGGACCGCATCGGCCTGGCGATGGTCGAGGCCGCGGAGCGGGACGGGCTGATCACGCCCGGCAAGTCCGTGCTGGTGGAGCCGACCTCGGGCAATACCGGCATCGCCCTGGCCTTCGTCGCGGCGGCCAAGGGATACCGGCTGATCGTGGTGATGCCGGACGGCGCCAGCATCGAGCGGCGGCGGATGATGCGGCTGCTCGGGGCGGAGCTCGAACTCACCCCCGCACGCCGTGGCATGGCCGGCGCCATCGCGCGGGCGGAGGCGGTCCTGGCCGCGACGCCGGGTGCGTGGATGCCGAAGCAGTTCGACAACCCCGCCAACCCCGCCGTCCATGCCGCGACGACGGCGGAGGAGATCTGGACCGATACGAACGGCATGGTCGACGCGGTGGTGGGCGGCATCGGCACCGGCGGCACGCTGACCGGCATCGCCCGGGCGCTGAAGCCGCGCCGGCCCGAACTGCGCGTGATCGGGGTGGAGCCGGCGGAATCCGCCGTGCTCTCCGGCGACGAACCCGGGCCACACGACATCCAGGGCATCGGCGCCGGCTTCTGCCCCGCGGTCCTGGAGCTGGACCGGCTGGATGCCATCGAGCGGGTGGCGGAACGCGACGCCTTCGCCGCGGCACGGCGCTGCGCCCGGGTGGAGGGCTTGCCGATCGGCATCTCCTCCGGCGCCGTGCTGCATGCGGCCCTGCGCCTAGCGCGGGAGCCCGGGATGGAGGGGAAGCTCGTGGTCGGCATCGCAGCCAGCTTTGCCGAACGTTACCTATCGACCGAACTGTTCGCAGGCCTGTGAGCGCCGCCTGCGGTCAACCAAGGCGGCAACCAGCACGCAGGTACCGACCCTTGGTTGTGGGATAGGCCCCCGATTGGCCAAAAAACTTTACGATACGCCAAACATGAGTTACGCATTCATGTAAGGTTGTTCGGCCTAAGGGTATGCCCAAAAACGGAATTGGCATTTATCGTCGCATTTGCGGAACAATTTATCATCCTGCTACGCATCGCGACAATCCGTGATAAAGTGGTTTTGAACACAACCATGGGTGTCCCGTGTATCTCGGCTCCTCACCCTCGCCGCACGACGCTTTGCGACAGCTCCGGAACAGCCGCTTCGCCGCCGCCTTCATGGCGACAGATCCTTTCGCGGAATTCTGGCTGCACGACCTGCGGCACCACACCGCCCTCGCGCTGATCATGGCGCGGGCCTCCGCCGCCGCCATGTCGCCCGCCGCGCTGACCCGACGCGGCCTCTGCGACCTCGCCATGATGTCCATGAGCGGGGTGCACGCCCTGCTGGCCGATGCCTGCGCCCGCGGCGATTTCCGGCGCGATGCCGATGCCGGCGACCGGCGCCGCGTGATGCTGGTGCCCACCGACGACACCGTCGCCACCTTCTCCGCGCTCCTCACGAAATTCCTTGTTGCCGCGAATGGCGAGCCGCTTTCGCCGCAGCTCGCCCATGCCGCGGTGCAGGAGCCGCAGATGCTCTCCCTCTACGCCCGTTTCGCCTGCGCCCTCGTCGGCTCGCGTCGTCCCGGGGGCCGGCTCTGGCTGGAGCCCGCCTCCCTCGCCTTGCTGTCGGACCTGACGACAGCCGCGCGCGAGGGGCTCAGCCAGGAGAAGATCAGGGCCATCGCTGCGCGTCGCGGCCAGCGCGGTACCGTGGATGGCGACATCGCCTTCGCCGCCATGGCCGGCCTCGTCGAGTCGACGCCGGATGGACGCATCCGCCTCTCCGCCGAGGGCCGCACCTGCATGATCGACCATCTCGAGATCTGGCGGAGTTGGGCATCCGAGGCGCGGCTGGCGCTCGCCAACCTCTCCATTCCGCTCGCAAGCCGCGCGGCCTGACGGCGCGGATCAGAACCCCGCGCCGGCCTGGTCCTCCGCCACGCGGTCCGTGCCGGTGCGCCGGCGCCGTGCATTGCTGACGAGCGCGCCCCGCGCATCCCCCGCATCCGGCTTCGCGCAGGCCATGCGCATCACCGCGCGATATCCGTCGCGCACCTCCATCCGCGCCGCATGCGGTCCCGCCATCAGGATCCGGTGCACCGCCGGCAGGGCGTGGCAGGGCAGGTAGAACAGCAGGTGATGCTCCAGGTGGTAGTTGACGAAGTAGGGTGCGACGAAGACGCGCTCGATCCAGCCCACACGCGTGGTGCGGGTGTTGCGGAGCGGATCGGCATCGTCCGGCACGACCGCGTGTTCGGCGATGTTGCGGATGCGGGTGATGACCATGAACCAGGTCAGCAGCGGCAGCACCCAGAGCAGCGGGTAGGCCCACCACACCCCCGCCGCCGCGAAGCCGGCGAAAAGCACGGCATTGGCCGCGATCTGCGGCCCGAGCTTCACCCGCAGATGCCCGATCCGTCTCGGCCACTTCCATGACGGATCGCCGAGCGCGTTCAGGATCTGCGCGCGCCGCTGCTGGAAACCCGTCTGCCCGGTGATGTCCCGCCAGAATTTCCGCCGGTAGCTGGCGCGGGTGATCGGGAAGGGCGCGGACAGCACCAGGTCCGGATCCTCGGCCTGTTGCGTATGCGCGTGGTGCCGCAGGTGGTAGCGGCGGTAGCTTTCGGTATCCGCCAGGATCGGCCAGGCGCAGAACCACTGCGCGACGCGCAGGTTCCACACGGGGTCCCGCAGCAGGGCGCCATGCGCCGCGTCGTGCATCAGGATCGCGAGGCCAAGCTGGCGGGACCCGATCAGCATCACCGCCAGCGGGAAAGCCAGCGGCTGCCAGGCGACCAGCGCGACGGAGCCCAGGATCACAACCCAGGCATGCGCGACCAGCGCGAGGCCCTTCCAGGTGACCCGGCGGCGCAGCCGCGACAGCTGGTCAGCCGTCAGCAGGTGGCGCGCCGGGATGCGCGGGGCGAGGGATGCGGACATGGGGCAGAAGCTAAGCCCGCCCCGTGTCCCGGTTCAATCAGCGACGCATGCGCACGCCGCGCAGTTCCAGATCCTCCTGCACGCGGAGCTGGAAGTCGGCGACGGTCTCGCGCACGGCGAAGACCTGCGGCTCCTGGTGCAGCGGGATCATCGGCAGAAGCTCGCGAAAGCGGGTCCAGTATTCGCGGGCAAGCTGCATCCGCTTCGGGTCCGCCGGCGCGGTGTTACCGATCTCGGCCGCCAACGCATTCATGCGGTCGTCGCGGAAGCCGCCCCAGTTGAAGGCCCCCTCGCCCAGCAGTTCACGCGCCGGGTTGGTCATGTCGAAATTGCCCGGCGTCCAGCCGAGCAGCCAGAACTGGAACTCCTTGTTGGCGCCGCGCTGCAGGAAGCGGGTGAAGGGCACGGCGTCGAGCCGCGCCTCGATCCCCGCGCGTCGCAGCATGGCGACGA
>JAIYAI010000025.1 GCA_027489135.1 Acetobacteraceae bacterium | reverse complement strand
GCAGGTGGCGGGCGGCGTGCGCATCCAGACCTCGGCCACCAGTTCCCTGCTGCTGACGGGGGTGCGGATCGCCGACCTGGCGGCCGACGACTTCCTGTTCTGACGGCGCCGCCGGCGCTGTCCTGCCACCGGCGTCATGGCGCCTGCAGCTGCACGCCGGGACCCTGGCCGGGACATCCGGCCGATCAACCACCAGACAGGGGAGCCACCATGCCACTGAGCATCAACGACCAGGAAACCCTTCTCGGCCTGCAGGGCCGGAACGGCACGCCGGGTGACAGCGCGCCGCCGGCCTTCCAGGACGGCGAGGGCGGCAGCAATGGGCGACCGGGCCAGACGGCGGAGGTCTCGCGCGCGGGGCAGACCCTCACCGGCGATGTGGGCGATGATCTCGTCCTCATCACCCTCGCGGCCGAGGGTGGCCCGGGCGGCGCCGGCGGCAGCGGCGGGTCGGGCCGCTTCGCCGAGAACACGGTCGTCACCCAGTTCGGGCCGACCTCGACCTCGACCTTCAACACCTATGGCGGCAATGGCGACGGGGGGAATGGCGGCCGCGGCGCGGTCGGCGGCGCCGGCGATGCCATCCTGTCGCGGGTCGTCCTCGACCTGCTCGGCGTCCCGGGCGGCGCCGACCTGGCGCTGCTCTCCCTGCAGGGGGTCGGGGGTGCCGGCGGCAACGGAGGGGGCGGCGGCTTCGGCCGTCCCTCCTCGGGGGTCGGCGTGTCCATCGACCAGATCGGCGTGCCGAACGCCTTCTACACCAACTACACGGAGACGAACGCCTCGCCCGGCGGCCTGTCCGGGAATGGCGGCGCGAGCGGGCGCGGCGGGCGCGGCCTGACCGCCTTCGACGACATGACGGTGACGGGGGAGACGCTGAACCTCCAGCTCCGGGGCCTGGCCGCAGGCGGCGACGGGGCCGCCGGCCCCACGGCCGTCGCCCACGCGGCCGGCGGCACGGTGGTGGATGGCCGCGACGGTCGCGACGGCGCGGCCGGCGGCGTTGCCCAGGCCCGCGCGACGAACCTGGCCGTGACCGCGACGGGGGAGCTGGATCTTTGGATCACCCTCTCGGCCGTGGGCGGATGGGGCGGTGGCGGCGGCAACGGGGCCGATCCGGTGGCGCGGCAGAATTTCAACGTCGTGCTCACCAACGGGGTCGGCACCTCCACCGTCACCGACGACTACGGGGCGGCGGGACGGGGCGGCCATGGCGGTGCCGGCGGCGCGGCGGTGGCGGCCGTGACCGGCGCGGTGATCACCGGTTCGGCCCGGGACGACGTGGTGGCCATCGACCTCCGCGCCACGGGCGGCGAGGGCGGCGGGGGCGGGTCCGGCGGCCGCGGCGTGGAGAGCAGCCTCGTGCTCTCCGGCAATCCCGGCCAGATATTGTCGACGGTCGCGGTCAACGGCACGCCCGCCGGGGCGGATGGCCGGGACGGCCTCGACGGCGCCGCGACGGTACGGCTGACCGACAACACCATCGGGCTCGGCGAGGGCGACGACCGGCTGGACCTCCTGCTGCTGGCGGATGGAAGCGGCGCCAGGACCGTCACCGTGGCGCGCAACCTCTTCGACGGCGGCCAGGGGACCGACACGCTGTCCATCGGCAACAGCTTCAGCGCGGGTCAGCCAGAGGTGACGTTCAACGTCTTCGCCGGGACGTTCCGCGTCGGCGCCGCCGGCAGCAATGCCATGGTGGGCTTCGAGGAGTTCGCCGGCGGGCTGGGCGATGACCTCTTCATCGATGGCGCCGGCGACCAGGGCTATCGCGGCGGCTTCGGCGCGGATCGCTTCCAGTTCGTTGCGGGGCGGGACGGCAACGACACGGTCCGCGACTTCGACCCCTTCGACGACGTCATCCAGTTGCGCGGCTTCGGCCCTGTGCTGAACGACTTCGCCGACGTGCTGGCGGCGGCGACGCAGGTGGCGGGTGGCGTGCGGATACAGACCTCCGCCACCAGCTCCGTACTGTTGACTGGGCTGCGGATCGCCGATCTGGAGGCGAACGACTTCCTGTTCTGACGGAGCAGTGGCTTTCGCGGGGCGGGCGGCGGCGGCATGCTGGGCCCATGCAGCCCCCGCCCCTTCGCAGCTTCGACGATCTCTCGGTTGGCCAGGAATTCGGCTTCGGCCGCATCGCCATGCCGCTCGAGGAGATCCTGGACTTCGCCCGGGCCTACGACCCGCAGCCCTTCCACATCGACCCCGCGCGCGCGGCGGCGGGGCCCTTCGGCGGCATCATCGCCAGCGGGCTGCACACGCAGTCGAAGCTCTTCGGCCACATCATCCGCACCGGCTGGGTGGAGCATGTCTCCCTCGGCGGCACGGAGCAGGTGGTGCGCTGGAACGCGCCGGTGCGGCCGGGGGACGAGATCGGGGTGACGGCGCGGGTGGAGGAGCTGATCCCGAGCCGCAGCAAGCCGGATCGCGGGGTGGCGAAGATCCGCTACCTCGGCACGCGCGTGGCGGACGAGGTGGTGGTGATCGACATCCTGGGGACGCATTTTTTCCGGAGGTAGGGCGGCGCCGTCAGCGCGCCGCGAATGCGACGAAGCCCTGCAGGAAGCCGCGCAGCGCAACGGCCGTGCGATCGTCCTTCAGCGCACCGTCCTCCCCGAACAGCGTATGGGCGCGCGAGGCCATCAGCCGCCCGCCCGACCAGAAGCGCAGGCCGAGGGTGCGCAGCACGGGCAGCCAGGCATCCTGCGCCAGGATCGTGCCGAAGCCGCCGGGCGAGGCGCCGATCAGCGCCACGGGCCGGTCGCCGAAGACCCGGCCGATATCGGAGGCGGGGCGCGACATCCAGTCGATCGCGTTCTTGAACACACCCGGGATGCCGTTGTTGTACTCGGGCGTGGCGAGCAGCAGGCCGTCGGCCTCCGCCACCGCCTGCTTCAAGGCGACGACCGCCGGGGGCAACCCCTCCGCCGCCTCGCGGTCCCCGTCATAGAGCGGGATGCCGGCGAGGGTATGCACGGCGAGGGTCGACCCGTCCGGCATCATCCCGGCGGCGGCGCGCAGCAACGCCGTGTTCAGCGACCCGGCCCGGAGGCTTCCCGAAATCCCGACCAGACGCGCCATGCCGCATGCTCCCGTGCCTGCGGCATCAGGTGGTCGGCGGAGCGCCCGGGATCAACGCCCCCGCGCGAGGATGCCGGTGGTCGACCGCCCCGGCAGCAGGTCGATCAGCACCACCTGGCCCCCCGCCGCCTGCACCACATCGGCGCCCACCACCGTCTCCACCGTGTAGTCCGATCCCTTGAACAGCACGTCCGGCATCAGCGCCGTGATCAGGTTCAAGGGCGTGTCCTCGGCGAAGGCGACCACGGCATCCACCGCGGCCAGCGCCGCGATGACCGCCGCCCGGTCCGGCAGCGGGTTCACCGGCCGGGTCGGGCCCTTCAGCCGCGCGACGGAGGCATCCGTGTTCAGCGCCACGATCAGCCGATCGCAACGCCGCCGCGCCGCGGCCAGCAGCGACACATGCCCGGCGTGAAGGATATCGAAGCAGCCATTGGCGAAGCCGACGCTGAGCCCATGCGCGTGCCATTCATCCACCAGCCGCCGTGCCGCGGCGTGGTCCAGCAGCGCATCGCCGCCGGGGCTCGCCTCCCCCTGCGCGTGCAGCGCATGCGCCAGCTCCTCCGCGCTGACCGTCGCGGTGCCGAGCTTGCCGACCACGATCCCGGCCGCGGCATTGGCGATGCGCATCGCCTCCTCCAGCGAGGCGCCCCCGGCATGCGCCAACGCCAGCGTCGCGATCACCGTGTCCCCGGCGCCGGAGACGTCGAAGACCTCCCGCGCCTCGGCCGACACGCTGGTGACCGCCCCGTCCGCCCGCACCAGGGTCATGCCCTTCTCGGCCCGGGTGCAGAGCAGCGCGTCGATCCCCGCCGCGCCCATCACCGCGGCGGCGGCGGCGGCGACCTCGGCCTCCGTCCCCACCGGCAGCCGCGCGGCGCGGCCGAGTTCGCGGGCATTGGGGGTGAGGACCGTGGCGCCCCGGTATAGGCCGAAATCGTCGGATTTCGGGTCGGCCAGCACCGGGATACCGGCCGCCCGGGCCGCCCCGATCGCGTCCCGCACCACCGGGGCGGACAGCACGCCCTTGGCGTAGTCCGAAAGGATCAGCGCCGCCGCGCCCGGCAGGGCGGCGCGCAGCGCCTCCAGCAGGGCCGCGGCCTCGGCGGCGTCGGCCGGCGTCGCCACCTCGTCGTCGAGGCGGAGCATCTGCTGCGTGCCGGCGATGACGCGGATCTTGCTGATGGTGGGGCGCGTCGCGCTGGCGACCAGGCGGTCCTCGATCCCCGGCGCGGCGGCGAGGCGGTTGGCGAGGTCCGCCCCCGCCTCGTCCCGGCCGCGCAGCCCGACCAGCACGGCCTGGCCGCCGAGGGCGGCGATGTTGCGCGCGACGTTGCCGGCGCCGCCCGGCATGGCCAGTGTCCGACGGTGGCGCACCACGGGCACGGGGGCCTCCGGCGAGATGCGCTCGACCTCGCCATAGACGAAGCGGTCGAGCATCACATCGCCGAGGACGAGCAGGCGGAGGCCGGAAAAGCTGAGCATGGGGCGCATTATCCCGGGCCGGTGGCCTGACGCAAACCGGAATGATCGAGATGTCGCGCGCCTCGCCCGGCTAGCCTTGCCTCACGCCAGGTGACCGATGCATCCTTCGTCGACAGAGCCGCAGGAGCGACGGGCATGGCGAAGATCAAGCAGAAGCTGAGCTTCGAAGGGCTGACGACAGAGTTCAACCAGACGCCGAACCTCGATTTCCGCTACGGGTTCAGCTGGACCGGCATCCGCGCCTACGACAACGCCAACCTCCCGGCTGGCCAGGACCCGGTGGAGACCGCGGACGGCACCGGCTTCGCGTACAATGGCTTCGGCCAGCGGACCACCATGTTCCGCTCGACCGAGTTCTCGCTGCGCTCCTTTTCCGTGACGGATGTGGGTGCCAACGACGTCGGCGAGAGCATCTGGATCCGTGGCTTCCGCGACGGCCAGTCGGTGATCGAGACCTTCATCTTCCTCGACGGCACGCCGCACCCGGGCAAGGTGACGATGCCGAAGGGCTTCAAGAACCTCGACGGCGTCGACTTCATCTGGGGCAACTTCGGCAGCGTCTCCGCGTCCCTCGACGCGATGGTGGTCAAGGTGCAGGCGCCGCCTGCGACCTTCGACGCGGACGCGGCACTGCTGTAAGGGCTTCGCCGCTCAGCGGCAGGAACACGGCTTCCCGGGCCCGCCGAAATTCTTCTCGGCGAAGGACTGCGCATCCATCCGGAAGCCAAACCGCGGGCCCATCTGGCAGAAGCTGGTCCCGCGGGCGATGCGCATCTGCTCGGGGTCGCGACCATCGACCTCGATCTTCCCGTGCGAGCAGTACACCCAGTAGTTCGCCCGCGCCACGCCGGGGGCGAGCAGCAGCAGGACGGCAGCGGCAAGGGCAAGGCGCATGGTCGTCTCCTCCCCGCCGGCAGCATGGCGCGCCGGGGTTTCCGGAGCATGACCAGGGCAGCAACGAATTGGCAACGGCGCGGTGGTTGCCCACCGCGCCGCTGCAAAGCCCGTCCTGACCCCAGGGATCAGGCGGAGTTCTTCATGATCTCGTCGGCGACGTTGCGCGGCACCGGCTCGTAGTGGTGGAACTGCATGGAGAAGGAGGCGCGCCCCTTCGTCATGCCGCGCAGGTTGGAGATGTAGCCGAACATC